>CANJYY010000050.1 GCA_947479185.1 Caulobacteraceae bacterium | reverse complement strand
GGCCGCGACGACCGCTGTCGAGGCCGAGTTCTGCCGGGGCAAATCCGGCGACCGCTGCCAGCTGATCAGCCTGTACCGGGGCGGGCGCTACGCCCTCTATCGCTATCACCGCTACACCGACCTGCGGCTGGTGTTCGCCCCCGAGTTCGCCACGGCCTTCTTCGGCGGCGATCCCGACAATTTCAACTTCCCCCGCTATGACCTGGATGCCGCGTTCCTGCGGCTCTACGACCACGACAGGCCGGTGAAGACGCGGGCCTTCCTGACGTGGAATCCGGCGCCGCCCGTGGCCGGCGAGGCGACCTTCGTGTCCGGGAATCCGGGCTCGACCGAGCGGCTGCTGACGATGAGCCAGCTGGAGACAGCCCGCGATATCGGCGTGCCGCTGGCCCAGCTGCAACGGTCGGAACTGCGCGGCCGGCTGATCGAGTACGGCCGCCGCGGCCCAGAGGCCCAGCGCGTCGTCGCCGACGCCATCTTCGGCCTCGAGAACGGCTTCAAGGTCGCCTACGGCCGGCAGATGGCGCTGAACAACGCCGCCTTCATGGCCGGCAAGCGCCGGGCCGAGGCCGAGCTGCGGGCGAAGGCGGCCGCCGACCCGGCGTTGGTGGCGGAAGTCGGCGATCCCTGGGCCGAGCTGGAGGCCGTCCAGGCGGCCTATGCCCGGGCCTACATGCCCTACCGCCAGCTCGAGGCCGACGCCGGCCGCGGGTCGCGCCTTTTTGACTACGCCCGGACGCTGGTGCGGGGCGCGCAAGAGCGCGCGCTGCCGACGGTCGACCGCCTGCCCGAGTTCGGCGACAGCCGCCTGCCGGCGACCGCGCGCCGGATGCAGATGGCCACGCCGGTCCAGCCGGACCTTGAGCAGCTGTACATGGAGTTCTGGCTGCTCAAGGCGCGGGAGTACCTCACCGCCGAACCGGAGACGGTCACGCTGCTGCTGGGCAAGGAAAGCCCGCAGGCGCTGGCCGCTCGGCTGGTGTCGGGCACGAAGCTCGGCGATCCGGCGGTGCGCAAGGCGCTGTGGGACGGCGGGCTGGAGGCCATCAAGGCCTCTGACGATCCGATGATCCGCTATGTGCTGGCCATCGACGCCGCCGCCCGCGCCGCGCGCCGCACCTGGGAGACCGAGGTGACCGCGCCGACCGACAGCGCCGCCGAGCGTGTCGCGAAGGCCCGCTTCGCCGTCTATGGCGACACCGTCTATCCCGACGCGACCTTCAGCCTGCGCCTGTCCTACGGCAAGGTCGCCGGCTGGACCTGGCAGGGCCGCGAGGTCGGGCCGTTCACCACCATCGGCGGGCTGTTCGAGCGGGCCACCGGGGCAGAGCCCTATGCCCTGGCGCCGAGCTGGCTGGCGGCGAAGGACCGGCTGAATCCGGACACGGTCTACGACTTCGTCACCACCAACGACATCATCGGCGGCAACTCCGGCTCGCCGGTGATCAACGCCCGGGGCGAGGTCATCGGCGCGGCCTTCGACGGCAACATCCACAGCATCGCCGGGGCCTACGGCTACGACGGGACCGTGAACCGCACCGTGGTCGTCTCGACCGCCACCATCACCGAGGCCCTGGCCAAGGTGTACGGCCGCGACGCGCTGGTCAGCGAGCTGCTCGGAAAATGAGCGGGACTGTGGCGGAAACCGGACCAGGGAACGGTTCTCGCTAGGTGGGGAGGGCTCCGGGCGGTTCCGGAGCGGCGCCGGCGGATCTCGCGACCGGCGTCTCCCGACAGGAGAAATCCCATGTCCCTAACCAGCATAGGCGGTTCATCGGCCCTGCAGCAGCAGCTGCAGGCGATGTTCGCCAAGGCTGACCTCAACACCGATGGTCAGCTTTCTTCCGATGAGTTCCAGTCCATAGGGCAGAACCTGCCGCAACCCGGCAGTTCCGGCTCGGCGCGACCGATGCGTGGCGGCGAAGGCGGCGGCCAGAATTTCGCTTCTGCAACAATGGGTTCCCTTTTGTCGCTGCAGGAGGCCCGGTCCGAGAAGATCTTCTCGGGTGCGGATTCCAACAGCGACGGGACCCTGACGGCCGACGAACTGGCCGCCGACATGGCCGCCCATGCGCCGCGGGGAGACGCCTCGGGAACGGACGCGGCGACGCGGGCGGCCGATCTGGTGACGAAGGCGGACGCCGATGGCGACGGCGCCCTGTCGCTTGACGAGTTCAAGGCCGCCGCCCCGCCGCCGCCGCCGCCGCCCGGCGGCGGGCAGGGTCCGAAGGAGGCCGCCACGGCGACCACCGACGCCGCCTCGACGTCCGATCCGCTCGACACCAACGGCGACGGCAAGGTCAGCATGGCCGAACTGCTCGCGTCGCTGCAGACGACCGAGTCGGCGGCCTCCGGCGTCTCGACCGAGGCCGCCGACCTGCTGGCGAAACTGATCGCGCAACTGACTTCGGACGCGGCAGACAGCGCCTCCGCGACCACCGCCCTGGCGGCGTGATGCTGTCGCGGGGTCGGGCAGAACGCCCGGCCCTTGCGCGGGCCCCTGCCTTCGTAGTCAATCGCCGCGAAGGGCGCGGGGGGGACTCGCCGTCCGCGGGGGTCTGAATGTTCCGTCTTGAAAACGCGCAAAGCCTGGTGGGCATAGCCCTGACCCTGGTGGTCTGCTGGGCCGTGTCCGAGGACCGGAAGCGGTTCCCCTGGCGGCTGGCGATCGGCGCCCTGGCGGTACAGGTCGGTCTGGTGCTGCTGCTGTTCGGTCTGCCCGCGGCGCGCGGCGTCGTGGCGGCGATCAGCGACGGGGTCGACGGCCTCGCGGCGGCCACGGCCCAGGGCACCCAGTTCGTGTTCGGCTATCTGGGCGGCGGCGCCCAGCCCTACACCCTGACCGGAGGCCAGGCGCCGTTCGTGTTCGCCTTCCAGGTGCTGCCGCTGATCCTGGTCATCTCGGCCCTGTCGGCCCTGCTGTGGCACTGGGGGATCCTCAAGCTGATCATCCGCGGCTTCGGCCTGCTGTTCGAGAAGACCATGGGCATGGGCGGGGCCTCGGCCACCGCCACGGCGGCCAACATCTTCGTCGGCATGGTCGAGACGCCGATCATCATCCGCGCCTATCTCGACAAGCTGACCCGGTCCGAGCTGTTCATGATGATGGTCGTGGGCCTGGCGACCGTCGCCGGCTCGACCATGGTCGCCTACGCCACCATCCTGAAGGGCGTGCTGCCCAACGCGGCCGCCCATGTGCTGGTGGCCTCGGTGGTCTCCGCCCCGGCCGGCGTGCTGCTGGCCCGGCTGATCGTGCCGGAGAAGCGCGGCGAGACCGGGGTGCAGGTCGACTACACCTCGCTGCTGAAATACGAGAGCTCGATCGACGCCATCACCAAGGGCGTGGCCGACGGCCTGATGGTGGTGCTGAACATCTCCGCCATCCTGATCGTGTTCGTGGCCCTGGTGGCCATCGGCAACGGGCTGCTGGGCCTGCTGCCGCCGCTGTGGGGCGAGCCGGTGACCATCGAGCGGCTGCTGGGCGTGCTGTTCTCGCCGCTGGCCTGGAGCCTGGGCATCAGCTGGGACGAGGCGCCGAAAGCCGGCTGGCTGCTGGGCGTGAAGCTGATGCTGACCGAGTTCATCGCCTTCATCGACCTGGGCGCCATCCCGGAGGGCGAGATGACCGAGCGGACGCGGATGATCATGACCTACGCCCTGTGCGGCTTCGCCAACGTCGGGTCGGTGGGCATCACCGTGGGCGGGATGGGCGTGCTGATGCCCGAACGAAGGGCCGAGGTCATCGGCATGGTCTGGAAGGCCCTGCTGGCCGGCTTCCTCGCCACCTGCATGACCGCCGCCGTGGTCGGCGCCATGCCGCGCGAGCTGTTCGGCATTCTGTAATAAAAACAAAGGGAAACGTCGTGAAGCTCTATGACAGCCTGCGGGCGCCGAACCCGCGCCGGGTGCGTTGGTTCCTGGCCGAGAAGGGCGCGGAAGACCAGGTCGAGATCATCGACGTGAGCATCTTCAACGGCGAGCACAAGCAGCCGGACTACATCGGCAAGGCGGGCCTCGCCAATGTGCCGATGCTGGAGATGGACGACGGCACGGCGATCACCGAGTCGGTGGCCATCTGCCGCTATCTGGAGAGCGTGTTTCCCGAGCCCAACATGTTCGGCCGCGATCCGAAGGAGACGGCGATCATCGAGATGTGGTGCCGCCGCACCGAGATGATGCTGGCCACGCCGCTGATGATGACCGTGCGCCACAGCCACCCCGCCCTGGCGGCGCTGGAAAAGCAGATCCCGGAGATCGCCGAGACCAACCGCGCCGGCGCGACCCGGACGCTGAAGTTCTTCGACCGGCGGCTGGCCGAGAGCCCGTTCATCGCCGCCGACCGGATCACCATGGCCGACATCCTCGCCGCCACGGCGATCGACTTCTCGCGCATGGCCAAATTCGCCATCCCCGAGGAAATGGCCAACGTCACCCGCTGGTACGCCGGAATGCTGGCCCGGCCGGCGGCGAAGGCGGGCACCGTGGCGGCGTGATGCGCGCGCTGCTGGTCGCCGCCGCGCTGGTCCTGACGCCCGGCCTGGCCCTGGCCCAGGCGCTGACCGTGACCAACGCCGAGGGCAAGGTCACCGTGCTGTCGCCGGAGGCGCTGGCGGCGCTGCCCCGGGCCGAGGCGCGGCTGGGCGGCAAGACGGTCTATCAGGGCGTCAGCCTGTCGGCCGTGCTGCGCGAGGCCGGCGCGCCGCAGGGCCCGCGGCTGCACGGCAAGCCGATGCAGGCCTTCGTCGTGGTGACGGGCCGGGACGGCTATCGCGCCGTGCTGTCGATCGCCGAGACCGACCCCAGCTTCCGCGATGCGCCGATCATCCTCGCCGACCGGCTCAAGGCCGGGCCGCTGGAGCCCAAGGAGGGCGCGCTGCGGCTGGTGATCGACGCCGACGCCCGCCCCGACCGGGGCGTGCGCGATGTGGTGTCGGTGGCGGTGGTGGCGGCGCCCTAGGGCGTCAGGCCAGGCCGTGTACGGCCGGCACGGCGAACAGCAGCCAGATGGCGCCGAGCGCGCTGGCTGCCGAGATCGCGAGAACAAGCAGGTTTTTCATCATCATCCCTCTGATGCGAGAGATGGTGTCGCCGAGCATCAATCCCAAGCCCAGTTAAGCTTGAGTCATCTGCATTAAAACGGGGTCATCCGCCGGCGGCGCGGTGGGTCATGTCCCTGAAAGGCGGGTGTCCCCGTTTCGCGGACGCGTCAGCCCAGGCGATGTTCGCCGCGCTCGTGGATGACATTGGCCCGGCCCACGATCAGGTCGTCCACCCGGCCGACCCGGGCGATGTCCTTGCCGGTGTAGGGCAGTGAGCGGAGGATGTAGCGCATGGCGTTCAGGCGAGCCCGCTTCTTGTCGTCGGACTTGATGACCGTCCACGGCGAGTCCGCCGTATCGGTGTGGAAGAACATGGCTTCCTTCGCCCGCGTGTAGTCCTCCCATTTGTCGAGCGACGCGAGGTCCACGGGGGACAGCTTCCACTGCTTCAGGGGGTGCACCTTGCGCTCCTTGAAGCGCCGGCGCTGCTCCTCGCGGCTGACCGAGAACCAGAACTTGATGATGTGGGTTCCGGTGCGGGCCAGGTTGCGCTCGAACTCGGGCGCCTGGCGCAGGAACTCGTTGTATTCGTCGTCGGTGCAGAAGCCCATCACGCGTTCGACGCCAGCCCGGTTGTACCAGCTGCGGTCGAACAGGACGATCTCGCCGGTGGTCGGCAGGTGTTCGACGTAGCGCTGGAAATACCACTGGCCGCGTTCGACCTCGCTGGGCTTCTCGAGCGCCACGACCCGGGCGCCCCGCGGATTGAGGTGCTCCATGAAGCGTTTGATGGCCCCGCCCTTGCCGGCGGCGTCACGCCCCTCGAACAGGATGATCACGCGCTGCCGTGAGTCCTTCACCCACGCCTGCAGCTTTAGCAGCTCGGTCTGCAGGACGAACTTCTGCTGTTCGTAGTCACGGCGCAGCATCTTGTACTTGTAGGGATAGGCGCCGGCCCGCCAGTCGGGGGCCAGTTCGTCGGCGGCATGGCGCGGCTCTCGCGGCGCCTTGGGAATGCCCAGTGAGCGGCGCATCCGCTCGGCGTCATCGGGAGAGGCTCCGTCCAGCAGCGCCTGGACGCCGCCCCGGTCCGGATCAGCGTCGGCCTGGGCGACTTCCGCGAGCGCCGCCAGCTCGGCCTCCTGAACCGCTTCCGTCCGCGTGTCCGCCAGGCTGTTCGCGATGTCGGCGTCGCCGCCCGTGGGCAACGGCTGAAGGCCATCGCCGGTCGCATCCGGCGCCCCGTTCCGCGTATCGCCCTGGTCCACAGTCACCCCCATGCAATGGCGCCGGCCGCAACAGCCCACACCGCCAACTGCTCAAGATAGCGAGCGGCGTCGAAAGCGAATTTGACCTGAATCAAGCGCGGATCGCGCGGCAGGTCAGACCCGCGCCGATCGGCGGGGCAGGGCCTCCCACTCCCGGCGCAGCATGGCGAACAGGTGGGCTGAATAGTAGACCTCGCCGGGGTGGCGGTAGATCTCGCGTTTCGTGCCCTCGTGGACGAAGCCCTCGCGGCGGTAGCTGTGCTCGGCGCGCGGATTGACGCTGCTGACGGTCAGTTCGAGGCGGTTGGCGTCGGTGGTCTGGAACACATGGTCGATGACGGCCGGAAGCAGGCGGCGGCCCAGGCCGCCGTCGGTCCGCGCCGCCGCGATACGCTTGAGCAGCACGATGCGGTTGGGATCATCGAGCCGTTGCAGGATGGCGAAGGCCAACAGCCGGCCGTCCTCGCGCCAGGCCAGGTAGCGGGCGTCGGTCGAGGCCATCAGGGCGGTGTGTTCGTCCGCCTCGAAACTGCCGATGAACAGCGCATAGGCCGGGTCCCGCTCGATCGCCATGATCGCCGGGATGTCCTCGGGCGTGGCAGGTTCGAGGGCCATGTCAGAGCCTGCGCGCGACCTTCTTGATCACGCCGGAGAAGGACAGCATCGGCGCGCCGCCGGTCGAGACCAGGCCGCGGATGAAGACCATCGACTTGCCGGCCTTGATCACCTCGCCGGTGGCCTCGACCAGGTCGCCCTCGTGGGCCGGACCGATGAATTCGCCGTTCAGGCTGACGGTCACCGCATGGCCGTCCTGCAGCTCTTCATGGGCGATGGCGAACAGGGCGAAGTCGGCGAAGGTCATCATGCAGCCGCCGTGCATGAAGCCGCCGCCGTTCATGTGCTTGCGCTCGGCGCGGAAGGCGCAGCGCGTCGTCCCGTCCTCGTCCTTGCGGAAATAGTAGGGGCCCGACTGCGTCTCGAACGGGTCGCCGTCCCAGCTGCGCCAGCCGGCCCATTCGCCCTGCGTCGTCAGTCGCGGTCCGCTGGAAACCTCGTTGCCGCCGTCCATGCCGTTCTCCCTCGCCTTCAGGCTGGCTGATAGGCGGCTATCGGCCGTCGCTCAAGCGGGCGCGGTCATCCAGAGGCTCGGCGCGCCGGTCAGTCCGGCGTCGCGTCGTCGTCGACCATGCTGCGGGCCAGCTGCATCAGGGCCGTCCGCGCCCGGGGGCTCCTGATCGCGTTGAACGCCTCGACCAGCTCGGCGACGCCCGGTTCGGCCAGCCGCGCCAACAGGGCGCCTGACAGATGGCCGGCCGATCCCTCCAGCTCGCCAACGAGATAGGCCACCGAGCATTCCAGGCAGGCGGCGGTGCGGACCAGCATGGAGGCGGAGACGCGGTTGGCGCCGCGTTCGTATTTCTGGATCTGCTGAAAGGTCAGCCCGAGGTGTTGGCCGAGGGTCGTCTGGCTGACGCCCAGTTCCCTGCGGCGAATACGGATCCGCGCCCCCACGCCGACATCGATAGGATCAGGCATTCTCCAGGCATCTCCCCCGCGGGACCTCGTTGAACGGCCCCTGCCACCGGATGGTGAGTCGAGTTGCCGACCGAGTCTAGTGGGTCGTTTCTGCGCCGGAGAGGATCAGCGAGATGTCGTCGATCAACGACAGGGCGGCGGACTCGCCCTGTTCCGCCTCGAGCAGGGCGACCTTCTGCAGCAGCACCCCGACCACGCGTCGGCGGTCCGGCGACAGTCGGTCCACCAGGTCCAGGAAGGTGCGATGGTCGAGCGACAGGTTGGCGAAGTCTTCGTCAGGCGGAATCATGCCGGCGCGTCACTCATTACGTTGGCCATGCGGTGGGCGCGTTCCAGCTGGGCCGGCGTGACCGCCAGGGCCGCGTCGGACGGCAGTTCGAACGCCGCCGGGGTCAGCAGGCCATTGGCCCGCCGCAGACGGTGAATCAGGTCATCGGTAACCGGGATCTCGTAACCGACCGCGGCGCCGCCCTCGGGATAGACCACCGGCAGGCCGAGCGGCTTCAGGTCGAGCCAGGCCCGGATCCCGTGCGCCAGCAGGCCGACGTCCACCGAGCCGACGATCGAGGTCACACCCCGCGCCCGGGCCGCCTCCAGCATGGCGATGCGGAACTCGGCCGCCCGTCGTTTGGCCTCGCCGACGGACCGCCCCTGGCCGCTGGCCAGATGGCGGGCCATCTCCCAGACGTCCGGGCGGCGCAGGGCCTCGGCGTCGCCCTCGATGCAGGCCGGCATCTCGTCGACCAGGATGCTCCAGTCGAGCACCGGCCGGACCCGGATGCTGACCTGCAGGCCGCCGTCCTCGTCGAGCATCATGAAATAGATGGCCTGCTCGTCGTCGCCGCGATCGTACTCGCCGCCGTCGCGCTCCTCGAGGTCCCAGCCTCGCGCGACGATGAACACCTCGCGCCGCATACGATGCATGGCGGCGATCTGCTCGGCGTAGACGCCGCGCAGGGCGTGGGTCACAACATGGATCATGACGGCCTCCCTTGAGGAGGCGGAGGGTCGGTCAGGCCCGTATCGGGGACCATGGGGCGTTTGCCCTATTGCCCGGCCTCAGAACACCGGCGGCTGGACCAGGCCGAGGGCGAAGGCCCGCCAGGACAGGCTCGCACGGGTCGCCACGCCCAGTTTGGCCTTGGCTGCCTCGACGTGGTGGTTGGCCGTCTTGCGGGAGATCGACAGGATCCGGCCGATCTCCTCGTCGGACTTGCCGAGGCAGACCCAGTAGACGCATTCGGCCTCGCGCCAGGTAAGCGGGCGGTCCAGCTCCTGCGGCGGTTCGGGCCGTTCGAGGAAACCCTCGCCGGCGACTGCGTAGAGGCTGGCGAGCGCATGGGCGGTCGAGCGTTCCTCGGCGGCCAGCCGCCGGCCCCTGTCCATCGTCAGGTCTATGATCGACAGGCCGCCGTTGATGCCCCGGACCGGACAGATCAGCACCTCCGACCGCCACCATTCATAGGCTTCCCCGAACAGGGTCTGGGTCTGCCGCTCCATGCCGCGCTCGGCGGCCTCGCTCCAGGTGAACGGCTCGCGCGACTGGAACGACATCGGAATGGCCGTGTCGAACCGGGCGTAGTTGTTGGCGAAGTAGTGGTCGACCCAGCCCTCCGGCGGCTCGCCGAACACCGGCCGGGGCGGCAGCAGACGGCCATCCGCCGACAGCCGGATATAGACGGCGCCGTAAAACCCGAGCGCCTGCACCGCCCCGGTGAACCGGTCGTTGAGTTCCTCGAGGGTGGCGATGCCCTGGGCGTCCTGCAGGAAGCGGAAGACCGTGGCTCGCGTCGTGTCGTCCAGCATGGTCAAGCTCCGCCGCCGGATGACCCTAGGGTTGCGTGCGGGCTTTGCAAATCGCCGATTTCTGAAAAGTGTCCGCGCGGATTGTCGCGCCATGTGGCCAACCCGCCCCAGGGCAGCCTGCTGTCCCGCGGTGCGCCGTTCATGGCGGCGTCTGGTCCCGAGCGCGCTGGGCGTGTTACGGGTTCCGCCATGACCTCTCCCATCGAAGACGCCATCCTCGACCTGCTCAAGGCGCTGCCGCCGGGCAAGAGCATCGACCCCTCCGAGGTCGCCAAGATCATCCTGCCCGAACGCTGGCAGCGGGCGCTGGGCCAGGTGCGCTCCACGGCCGTGGGCATGGCGCGGGCCGGGACGGTGGTCATCACCCGCCACGGCAAGCCGGCCGATCCCGACAGCTTCCGCGGCGTGTACCGCCTGCGTCTGCCGCAGCCCGAGGCGCCGGCAGAAGACTAAGGGCCATCGCTATTCAAGCGACCAACGGCGTGCGCAGGTCCGGATGCTCCCCCTCTGGGGGAGCTGGCAGCCCGAAGGGCTGACTGATGGGGCAGGTTGGCGGCTGATGGTGACCCCCTTCCGTCTCGCCTTCGGCGAGCCACCTCCCCCAGCGGGGGAGGGGCCCGGTTCAGCCGGCCGCCAGCAGCCTGACGACGGTTGCCAACAGCCGCCCTTTCTTCGCCACAGGCCCCCGGGCATTCTGACCTGATGAACCGCCGCCTGTTCCTTCTGTCCGCCAGCGCCGTCGTCACCGGCTGCGCGCCGATGGTCCAGATGGCGGGCGCGCCGGAGCTCGGCTTCAGCGGGGCGCGGCTGGAGGGCGACACGTTCTTCAGCTTTGACGGCGCACGGATGGGCCTCAAGCGCTGGCTGCCGGAGGGCGAACCGACCGTCGTCGTCGCCGCCCTGCACGGCATGAACGACTATGCCAACGCCTTCCACTTCGCGGCCCCGGTCTGGGCCGGGCAGGGGGTCGCCACCTACGCCTTTGACCAGCGCGGCTTCGGCCGATCGCCGGGACGCGGGGTCTGGGCCGGCGAGGCGCTGATGACCGAGGATCTGCGGGTATTCGTCGCCCTACTGCGGGCCCGGCATCCCGGGGCGACCCTGGTCGTGGCCGGCGAGAGCATGGGCGGGGCCGTGGCCATCGCCGCCTTCGCCTCTGACCGGCCGCCGGCCGCCGACCGGCTGGTGCTGATGGCGCCGGCGGTCTGGGGCTGGTCGAGCCAGCCGCTGCCATTCAAGACGGCCCTGTGGTTCACCGCCCATCTGGCCGGCGAGACGGTGCTGCGGCCGCCGTCCTGGGTCGCCGAACGGGTGCATCCGAGCGACAACCGCGAGGAGCTGATCGCCATGGGCCGTGACCCGATGCTGATCTGGGGCGCGCGCAACGACACCCTCTACGGCCTGGTCCAGCTGATGCAGACGGCGTGGCAGTCGACGGGCAGGATCGCCGTCCCTGTGGGCTGGTTCTACGGGGCCAACGACGAGGTCATTCCCAAGGTGGCGACGTTCCGGGCGGCCGGTCGGCTGAAGCCGACGGATCGCACGGCCTACTACGCCCACGGCTGGCATCTGCTGACCCGCGACCTGCAGCGGGACGTGGTGATCGCCGACATCCAGAGCTTCATCCTTGACCCCGCCGCGCCCCTGCCGTCGGGCGCGCCGCCGATCCCGCCCCCCGGACGGCGCCCGCGGGCCTGATCGCTCGTTTTGGGTTGTGAGCGCGGCTGACGGCGCGTAAACCCGCGCGCACGATTTCCCCCTGAACAGCCCGGAACCCGGCATGTCTGTTTTCGACAATCCCGCCTTCGAGAACCACGAAGGCGTCCATGCCGTGTTTGACGAAACGACCGGCCTCAAGACGATCATCGCCATTCACTCCACCGCGCGCGGCCCCGCCGCCGGCGGCTGCCGCATGTGGCCCTACGCGTCCTCGGAGGAGGCCCTGGTCGATGCGCTGCGTCTCTCGCGCGCCATGTCCTACAAGAACGCCATGGCCGACCTCGAGCTGGGCGGCGGCAAGTCGGTGATCATCGGCGACGCCCGCAGCCAGAAGACCCCGGCGCTGTTCGAGGCCTTCGGCCGGGCCGTCGACGGTCTGGGCGGCCAATACTGGACCGCCGAGGATGTTGGGGTGTCGCCCGACGACCTGATGAGCGCCCGCAAGCAGACCCGCTATGTCGC
>CANJYY010000049.1 GCA_947479185.1 Caulobacteraceae bacterium | reverse complement strand
TCCACGCCGCCGTACTTCGGCGCCTTGTCGACCGTGAAGGTCAGGGTCTGGGTCCCGGTGTGGATCGGCCGCCGCACGAAGGTGACGACCTTGCCGGAGTCGAAGCCCTTGTCGCCCGGCATGGCCATGAACAGCCCCACGTCCAGCATCTCGTCCATCGCCGCGGCGGTCTCCCGGCCCTTGCCGTCGGCGTAGAGCTTCTTCGCCTCGACCGTCAGGACGACGTCGTACCGGCCGTCCTTGCGCTTCGTCACCGTCATCGCCTTCGTCTTCAGATCGTAAAGGGTGATCTTCTCGAACAGGTCGGTGATCAGGCCCTGCTTGTCGGCCGGCGCCTCGGCGCGCAGCGCGGCGACCAGATCCAGCGAGGTCGGATAGGGCGCACCCTTGAAGGCGAACTTCGCCAGCAGCGACCGCAGGGCGCGGTTGACGGCCTCCTCGCCGATCTCCCGCTGCAGCCGGTACATCACCAGCGAGCCCTTGCGGTAGTGGATGTAGTCCTGGTCCTCGACCCGGTAGATGGGTTGTTCGTCCCGCAGCTCTCCGCCACGCGAGCGAAGGTAGCCATCCAGCTCGAGCTTGAGGAACCGCCGGATCTGGTCCTCGCCGTACATGTGCCTCATCACCATCAGCGCCGAATACTGCGCCATGGTTTCCGACAGCAGCGTCCGCCCCTGCTGGTCGGCGCCGATGATCTGGTGGGCCCACCATTGGTGCCCGATCTCGTGGGCCCCGACGTAGGTGATCAGGTCGATCTTCGAGGGGTCATCCAACCGGGCGATGAAGCCCAGCCCTTCCGACCAGGGCATGGTGCCGGCGAAGGCCTGAGCGAAATCGGCATAGGCTGGAAATTCGACAAAGCGCAGCTGCTTGAACTGGTAGGGGCTGAAATTGGCCTGGTAGTAGTCCAGCGCCGCCTCGGCGCCCCGCTGCATACGACCGACGTTCCAGGGGTGATGCGGGTCGTAGAAGACGTCCAGATTGACGCCCTTGTAGGTCTTGCTCGCGACCGCATAGCGCGCGGACTGGATCGAGAAAAACGGAAGAACGGGAGCCTCGGTCACAAAGCGCACCGTCCGGCGATCACCCTCAATGACGTCGGAAACCTTCTGGCCGGGCGCGATCGGAGTCTGATCGGCGCGTGTCGTGATGGCGATGTCGGACAGCACGAAATCCGCATCGTGCCGAAGGTAGTTGGACTGCCGGGACGGAACGTCGCCCAGGTGGGGCATCGGTTCGCGATCCGGTAGACCGAGCTCGCGACGACGGGCCCGATCCTGAAGCACGCCGCTGCGTTCGAACCCCAGCAGCGGGGCGACGTCGGTGTTGTTGATGAACGTCCCGTTGGGAACGATGCGGGTTTCATCGCCGCTGTTGCGGAAGCCGCGCTGGGACCGCTCCGTTGTGAAGGCGATCACGCGACGATCACCCGGCAGCATGGGGTCATCGAGCGCGAAGATGCGGTAGTTGAACCGCGCCTCCGGTTGCTGGGCCGCCGGCCGACCGCCTTCGACGGTCAGGCCCGACACTTTCAGATCCCGGTCGAAGGCAAGGTGGATTTCCTTGAGCACCTCACCCGTCCGGTTCTCGACGACATACTCGCCATGTGTCACGGCGCGCGGGCTGTCCGGGTACAGATCGACAGCGAGTTTCATCGACACGATCTTCGGCCGTGGCGTGTCGAGGTACTTGTAGAGGGCCTTTTCGTAGTCGCCGAGCCAGGCCTGATCGCCGCGCAGGGTCCGGTGCTCGTTCCAGACATTGGTGTTGAGGTAGATCCAGCCGCCGGTGATCGCGAAGGCGACCAGCGAGACGGCCATGATCCGGCCCGGCGCTCCGCCCAGCCGTCCGGGCAGCGCCCGGAGCCGGGGCAGGAGCCGGGCGTCAATGCCGCGCTGCCAGACGGCATGAGTCAGAGCCAGAAGGACGACCGCAAACAGCGCCCAGTAGAGACGGAACCAGGCTGCTCCGATCCAGAAATGGCCCTGACCGTTGAGATCGGACAGCGGAGTCAGCGGAGTCCCGCCGTAGATGTAGAGGTTCTGGTCCCACCCAAAACTGGCCGCCGTGCCCTGGGCGATCAGGAAGACGACCATGATGGCCCAGCCAACGAACTTGTTCGGGCTGAAGGTCTGGATGAAGATCGCCAGCACCGCGACGAGGATGAAGTCGGCGGCCTGCGGCAGCACGAGCCAGAACAGGTATTTCGTCAGTTCGAAGTCGAAATAGCCCTTCGACATCTGGATCACGAGCGCGATCCCGACGCCGATCAGCAGGGTGGAAATCAGCACCAGCGAGATCGCGAGCACCTTCGGCAGCGCGAAGGCCCAGCCCGGAACCGCCGAGGCGTCAATGATCTCGTTGATCTTCCGTTCGCGCTCGCGCCAGACCAGTTCGCCCGCATAGTAGATGGCGATGATAAGCGGGATGATCGTGTAGCTCGATGTCAGCCGATCGAGCATGACGCGCGTCACGGGATAGATGGCGCCGTCGTACCGACCCACGTCCGTCACCGTCCACAGGGCGAAGACGGCGAAGGCCGCGCCGCTGATCAGCAGCACGAAATAGGCCGGGCTGAGGAACACCTGACCCATGTCCAGCCGCGTGCGCGCCCAGAGCTGGGCACGTGCGGTCGAGCCGTTGAAAACAGGCTTGGGCAGGGGTCCGGCTACGGTCTCCGGCTCCGGGGGAGGCGCGTGGGCGGCGACCTTCGCGGCCCTCAGGCGGCGACCGCGAAGCGGCGCCGTCGTGAAGCGGAAAATGGCGTAGGCGAGGGTCAGAAACGCCGCCGACACGCCCAGCCAGATCAGTTTGTTCCAGAGAACAAGGCCTTCGATGGGCGGGTTCTGGCTGTTCATTTCGGAAACAGTCCAGTAACGGGCCGCCAGGCCGTAGGCCGTCCCCCCGAAGGGATCCACCAGCGCCGCGATGGGCCGATACTCCGGCGCGCTCAACAGCATTCCGCGGGCGAAATAGAGCACCAGGAATCCGACCACCCCGACGTAGGTCCACATGATCGATCGGGTGGCCGTGGCCAGGGCGAAGAACAGCGCGGACGTGACGAGCAGGGCGGGCATGCCGATGAAGACGAAGGGATAGACGTAGTCGGCGAGGTTCAGCGGGCCGAGCGTCTCCTTGTCCACCCAGGGCATCAGGGAGCCCGCGATCATGCCGACCGGCACCGCCAGGAAGCTGACGACGGCAGCGGCGTAGGCGCCGGTGAAGCGCCCGAACAGGTAGTCGAACTTGTTGATCCGGGTCGTCCGGATGATCGTTCCAAAGCCCGTGTCGTCGTCCCGGACGATAACGTTGGCGACGAACGCCGTGGTTACGAACATGTACAGAACGCCGAACAGGAAATGGGTGATGGCGATCGCGTAGGGCGCGTTCTTGTGGACGTTCGCCCCGAAGCCGATGTTGATGAAGTTCGAGGCGGCGATCGTGGCGAAAGCCATGAAAGCAAACAGCAGGACCACGACCCAGAAGACGGGCTGGCGCAGCTGGTAGCGGAATTCGAAGCCCGCGATCTTGCTGAACATGGCCGGGCCCTCGCTCAGGCGGCCTTGCGGTGCGTGGAGAGGGTGGAGAAGTAGACGTCCTCCAGATCCCCCTGCACCGGCGCGAAGCCATCGCCCGGGTTGTCGTCGGACAGGATGTGGATGACCGTGCGGCCGGCGAACAGGCGGGTCGAGATCACGCGGTAGCGGGCCTGGTGATCCTTCAGCTCGGCCTTGTCGATGACCTTCTTCCAGATGCGGCCCTTGAGGCCGGTGACGAGGTCGCTGGGCGCGCCCTGGCCGACGATGCGGCCGTCGCAGATGATCGCCATGGCCGGGCAGAGGTCGGACACGTCCTCGACGATGTGGGTCGAGAGGATGACCACCACGTTCTCGCCGATCTCGGCCAGCAGGTTGAGGAAACGGTTGCGCTCTTCGGGGTCGAGGCCGGCGGTGGGTTCGTCGACGATGATCAGCGAGGGGTCGCCGATCAGGGCCTGGGCGATGCCGAAGCGCTGGCGCATGCCGCCGGAGAAGCCGGCGATGGCCTTCTTGCGCACGCTCCAGAGATTGGTCTGGTTGAGCAGGGTCTCGACCGTTTCCTTGCGATCCTTCGCGTTGGAGATGCCCTTGAGCACGGCCATGTGGTCGAGCATGTCCCAGGCGCTGACCCGCGGATAGACGCCGAAGTCCTGCGGCAGATAGCCCAGCGTGCGACGCAGCTGCTCGGGATCCTTGAGCACGTCGATCGATCCGAAACGAACGTGGCCGGAGGTCGGCGCCTGCAGCGTCGCGACCGTGCGCATCAGCGTCGACTTGCCGGCGCCGTTCGGGCCCAGCAGGCCGAACATGCCCTTCTCGACCGTCAGGTTGACCTCGTCGAGCGCGACTGTCCCGTTCGGATAGACGTGCGTCAGGTTCTCGATAATCAGCATGTTGAGACCCACCCCCCGGTGAATGAAACTTGCGCCTTGCACGCCCCGTCGAAAGTCATGGCGGCGTGGCGCGCGGCGGGCAAGTGAAACAACGGTAAGGCGCGCAACGTCTCGCCATCGTCATCGAGCTTCGCTAGGACATCCGCATGACCCGCAAGATCGCTTTCGACGCCATCGAGAATTTCCGTGACTTCGGCGACTACGCCGTCGGGGACCGCCGCCTGAAGCGCGGCGTCCTGTTCCGCGCCGCCCATCAGTCCGAGGCCACCGAGGCCGACCTGGAGGCCATGCGGGCGCTGGGCCTGTCGGTCATCGTCGACCTGCGCCGGCCCAACGAGCGCGAGCGCAGCCCCAGCCGGCGCTGGGAAGGCTTCGACGGCCTGGTGATCCAGAACGACATGGGCCACGAGGAGGAGGATCCCTGGCACGTGTTCATCAAGACCTCGGATCTGACCGCCCAGGCCTTCACCGACTACATGGTCGGCTACTATCGTGACGCGCCCTACGTCGACCGGCACGTCGACCTCTACAGCCGCTACTTCCATGCCCTGTCGGAGACCGACGGCGCGGTGCTGATCCACTGCGCGGCGGGCAAGGACCGCACGGGCATCCTGGCCGCCCTGACCCACCACCTCGCCGGGGTGCACGAGGACGACATCCTCAATGACTTCCTGCTGACCAACGACGCCGAACGGTTCGAACGCCGCGCGCCGCAGTTCGCCGCCGTGGTCGAGGAACTGACCGGCCGCCGGCCCACGCTTGAGGCGGCGACCACAGCGCTCGGCGTCGAGGCGCACTATCTGGAAACCGCCTTCGCCGCGATCCATGCGCAGCACGGCACGCTGGACGCCTATCTCGAGGACGTCCTGGGCGTCGACGCGGCCCGCCGCGCGGCCATCGCCCATCGCATCCTGGACTAGGGCTCCGGAGGATTCCGCGGGCCGGCCCGGCGAGGGGCCGTGACAAACGATCGTTTGAAGTCCACCGTTGCGACAAGGTCGCGACACGACGGCCTCTGTCATCAGGGTAGGACGAACGCCGTATGAGTCATCCCGCGGGTCACGCTGACCATGATCTGACCGTTCTGGGCGAGGTGCTTCCTGACGGGATCGAGCCCGCGAGCGGGCCCGCTTCGGCTCCGCCGGCGGCCGGGCGGCTGTCCCTCAGCGGCTGGAGCTGGTCGATTTTCCAGGGCGGCCGTGACCCCTATGTCATCCTGATCACCATCTACATCTTCGCCCCCTACTTCACCGGCAAGGTGGTCGGCGACCCGGTCAAGGGCCAGGCGATGATCGCCACGGTCAGCACCCTGAACAGCATCTTCATCGCCCTGACGGCGCCGATCCTCGGCGCGGCGATCGACCGCTACGGCTCGCGCAAGCGGCTGATGCTGGTCCTGGTCGCGGCCATGGCCCCGCTGATCTTCGCCCTGTGGTTCGCCAAGCCCGGCGGCGCCGGCCTGCCCGTGATGGCCGGCCTGTGGCTGTTCGGGATCATCGGCATCCTGTTTTCCTACTGCGAGGTCATCCACAATTCGATGCTGATCAACGCCGCCGGGTCGCGCCACGCGCCGCAGGCCTCGGGGCTGGCGCTGTCGGCGGGCAACTTCTTCTCGGTCATCACCCTGACCTTCTGCCTGCTGGCCTTCGCCCTGCCGGGCAGTCCGGCCGTCGTCGGCTGGCCGCTGGTGCCGGCGCATCCGCTGTTCGGCCTCGATCCGAGCCAGTCGCAGACCGAGCGGATCGTCGCCCCGATCGCGGCTGTCCTGATGGTGCTGCTGTCGATCCCGCTGTTCCTGTTCTCGAAGGACGCGAAGAACACCGGCACGAGCTTTGTCGACGCCCTGAAACAATCCGCCGCGCACATCGGCGGCGTGGCCTGGTCGCTGATCACCGCGGCCGCAAAGGGCCCCGCGAAGCTGCGTGAAGTGCTCGGCGTGCTGGTCACCGAGCGCGACGCGGTGATCTATCTGGGCGCGCGGATGCTGTTCAACGACGGCATGACCGCCCTGCTGATCTTCTCGGGCATCTACACCGCCGGGGTGATGCAGTGGCAGATCCTCGAGATGCTGGCCTACGGCATCCTGCTCAGCGTGTTCGCGGTCATCGGCGGCCTCGCCGGTGCGATGTTCGACACCCTGTTCGGCCCGCGCAACGCGGTGCGCATGGAGATCGCCGGCTCGCTGGTCTGTCTCGTGGCCTGGCTGGGCATGCGTCGCGACCGGATCCTCTATTTCTGGCCCTATGACGCCTCGGCTCATGCGCCGCTGTGGAAGGGGCCGATGTTCACCACCCTGCCGGAGATCATCTATCTGGGCATCGGCTTCGGCGTGGCGGTGTTCGTCACCGCGCAATACGCGTCCAGCCGCACCCTGCTGACGCGGCTGGTGCCGCCCGAGAAGCTGCCGGCCTTCTTCGGCATGTACGCCCTGTCGGGCAGCCTGACGGTGTGGATCGGCTCGCTGCTGGTCGGGCTGTTCACCGCCCTGACCCACAGCCAGACGGGCGGCTTTATCCCGATCGCGGGCCTGCTGGCGCTCGGCCTGGCCGGGATGATGTTCGTCAAGGGCGGCGGCAAACAGAGCGTCTGACCTTTGCGGCGCCCCGCCGGAGAGCTATCTGGCCCTCCATGCGCGCGGCGACGATCCTGGAACGGCCCTGGAGGGCCCCGGAGACGGTGCTGTCGGCCTTCGCCGACGATCCGTGGACCTGCGCCTTCCTCTCGGGCGGCGGGAGCGAGCGGGCGCGCTGGTCCTATGTGCTGCGGGACCCCGACGCGACGCTGACCCTGCGGGCCGACGACCCGACCGATCCTTTCGCGGCCATGACGACGCTGCTGGGCCCGCGCCGTCCGAGCCACCCCGACGGCCCGCCGTTCCAGGGCGGGCTGGCAGGGCTTGCCGCCTATGAACTGGGCGACCGGATCGAACCGCTGAACCTGGCGCGACAGGCCGCCTGGCCGGATCTCTCCGTCGGCCGCTTCAGCCGGCTGCTGGCCTTCGATCACCAGACCTGTCGTGTGCTGGCCATCGGCGTCGACGCGGCCGATGCCGCCGCCGCCGCCGAATGGCTGGACGCGCCAGTCCGGCCCGTCTCGCGGGCGGCGCTGGCGACCGAGGCCGAAGAGACGACGCCCGCCAGGACCTACGAAGCCGCGGTCGCCGACGTGATCGCGCGCATCCATGACGGTGAGTATTTCCAGGCCAACATCGCCCGGCGCTGGGCCGGCCGGCTGACGCCCGGCGCCACGCCGTTCGACCTGCTGGCCCGGCTCGTCGAGCAGAGCGCCGCTCCGTTCGCCGGCTACCTGCGTCTGCCCGGGCTGGCGGTAGTGTCCAACTCGCCGGAGCGGTTCGTCAGCGTCGGGGTCGGGGCCGGGGCCGGGGCCGGGGATGAGCTCACCGTCGAGACCCGGCCGATCAAGGGCACCCGCCCGCGCGGGGCCTCGCCCGCGGAAGACGCGGCACTGGCGGCCGAACTGCTGGCCAGCGACAAGGACCGGGCCGAGAACCTGATGATCGTCGACCTGATGCGCAACGACCTCTCGCGCGTCTGTACACCGGGCGCCGTGACCACGCCGGAGCTGTTTCGCGTCGAGAGCTTCGTCAACGTGCACCATCTGGTCTCGACCGTGCGCGGCCGGCTGGCGCCGGGCCTGACGGCGATCGACCTGCTCGAGGCCGCCTTTCCGCCCGGCTCGGTGACCGGCGCGCCGAAGGTCCAGGCGATGAAATCGATCGCCCGGCTGGAGCCGCCGCGCGGCCCCTACTGCGGCGCGCTGCTGTGGGCGGGATTCGACGGCGCCTTCGACTCCAGCGTCCTGATCCGCACCGTCGCCCTGGTCGAGGATGCGGACGGCTGGCGCTATGAAGCCCGCGCCGGGGCCGGCATCGTCGCCGACAGCGATCCGCGCGCCGAACGCCTCGAAACCGAAACCAAGATCGCGGCCCTGCTGCGCGCCCTGAAAGAACCCCGCCCATGATGCCCTTCGATGATCGCGGCCTGCTGCTCGGCGACGGCCTGTTCGAAACCATTCTGGCGAAGGACGGCCGGCTGATCCTGTTCGAGGCGCACATCGAGCGGATGCAGCGCGGCTGCATGGCGCTGGGCCTGCCGGCGCCCGATCCCGAGGACGCCCGCGCGCTCTGCCAGGACACACTCGACGACTCCGGCCTGACCACCGGCCGCGCGGCGGTCCGCATGACGCTGACGGCCGGCTCGGGCGGACGCGGTCTCGACCGCCCCGCCTCGCCCGAGCCGCACATCTTCGCCTCGATCGCCCCGTCGCCACGCCCGGAGGATCCGGTCGTGCTGGCGACCAGCGATGTCCGCCGCAACGAGGGCTCGCCCGCTGCCCGGCTGAAGACCCTGTCCTATCTCGACAATGTGCTGGCCCGGCGCATGGCGGCCCCGGCCGAGGCGCTGCTGCTCAACAATCGCGGCGAGGTCGCCTGCGCCGCGGCCGCCAACATCTTCTGGGTGCGCGACAACCGCCTGTTCACGCCGCACCGCGACTGCGGCGTACTGGACGGCGTCATGCGACGACAGGTGATGACCCTGATGGCGGTGGAAGAGATCAAGGCGCCGCGGGCGATGCTGGAGTCCGCCCAGGCGGCCTTCCTGACCAGCAGCCTGATCGGCATCCGCCGGGTCTCGCGCATCGACGGGGCAGGCATGGGCGACCACCGGCTGCTGACCGAACTGCAGCAGGCGCTGGCCGACGTCAGCTAGGTCTTGGCGACCTTGTCCGACTTGCGCGGCCGCAGATAGAACTTGCGGGTGAAGGTGACGGCGTTGGGCATCACCACATCAACGGCCGAGTCGTAGGTGTAGGTCACCTCGGACATCACCACGCTCTGGCCCGCGGCAATGACGCCGGTCGGGATGCCGGTCACGGTCGATCCCGCCGTCAGGGCGGTCAGGCCCGAGCCACTGCTCCAGTCCACCTTCGGCGTGCCGCCGGCATCGGCGGTCAGGCTGCTGACCCGCATCTTCAGCGAAGCGGTCGGGTAAGGGCTCATGATCGTCGAGGCGATGCCGAAGATATCGGTCAGGTCGGCGCTGCTGACCGACGACGACTGGGCCACCAGATCGCCCACGGCCGAGGCTGCGTGCGCGGCCTTGCGCTCGGCCAGCAGGGCCTGCGAGATCTCGGCCATGCCGAAATAGCTGGCGATCATCGCCGGCGCGATGAGCGCGAACTCGACCGCCGACACCCCGCGCCTGTCGCGCCGCAGCTTGCGCAGAAACCGCATCATGACGCGTAGGGCTCCGTACGGAACGTCGATGTCGCGGAAATCATCCGCTTGCCGTTCGACAGGTTCTTCAGGCCGGGGTTCATCAGCGGCGTCATCAACGACCACTCGTAGTAGACCCGCACGAGCACGATGGCTTCCGAACCGCCCGGGGTGAACACGGTCTTGCTGTCATCGAACGCCCCGTTGGTCGTCGGATCATTGAAGGCCACGTCGGAGAACTTGGGGAAGGTCCGGACATCGACGTGCACGGCGGACGAGCACCCGGCCCCCAACCAGCTCATCTCGTCACAGACGACCGTCTTGAAGGTTGCCGCCGTGCCGCCGGCCGTCTGCAGCTCGCCCGTGCGGATGGTGCGCGAGGCCTCGTCCACGGCGTTCTCCAGCGTGGTCGAGACCAGGAACACCAGCCCCAGGTCGAGGATGCCGAAGATCAGCGCAAGGAAAGGCGTGGCGACGATGGCGAACTCGACCGCTGTCGCCCCGTCGCGGCTGCGACGAAAGCGGCTGAGCAGGGATTTCGCGGTGCGGGCCGTTTTGGCCATCGTCCGGGACGCCTTTCCTTCGGAAGGCCGAAGACTAGCAGTCCGTCCCTAACCGTCGGTTTATGCGGCGACCTATTGGGGCGTGGACGCCTTGGCGGCGGCCGCGGCCGCGGCGGCGCGGTCGGAATAGGTGGTGTAGGGCCCGGACCACTGGCTGTAGACGCCCGAGCCGGAGTCGCGCTCGCCCGGCATCGGCGTGCGTTCACACCGCGGCGAGCAGGAATAGTTGTAGACGTCCGGTCCGCGGAAGAACGAGATCCGGCCATCGTCGGCGGCGGAGACCATGATCTGGCGGTCGAGGATGGTGCGACCGCGCGCGTCGAGCACGACGATGTTGGTCACGCCGTACGACTTGCCCAGCACGAGGATGTTTCGGCCGTCGATGATCGTCACATCCGCGACGGCCGGGTTGCCGACGATCACGTCCCGCGCCGACGCCGAGAGCGCGATCCGCGAGGTCTGGTCGATGCGCACGGGCATGCCCTGGGCCAGGGCCATGCCGCTGGAAGTCATGACCGTGAGGGCGACGAGCAGGGCCAGGGGACGGCGCATGGCGAAAAGGGACCTTGACTGGAGACGCCGCAGAATCCGCCGGAATGGTCAACAAAAGCTGAAGTTACGGCCGCCCTGCGCGCGCGTGAGTCTATAAGGACTCTGGCGGCATTTTCGGGCTCATGGTTAACGAAAGCTAATAGTAAACCCAAGTAAACCATAGAAAATTCGAACGAATATTCTGGTGTTTACTGGCCATTAAACGCGCAGGCTTAGGTTGGCCTTGTTTTCGGGGGCGAGCAGGCCAAGCGGCTTGATCCCTCAACCACCAGCTTGCTGACAGGAGATCAAGCAATGACCAAGTTCATGACTCGCTTCGCCAAGGATGAATCCGGCGCCACGGCTATCGAATACGGCCTGATCGTCGCCCTCATCGCCGTGGTCATCATCACCGCCGTGACGACCCTCGGCACCAAGCTCAACACCGCCTTCACGACCATCAACGGCAAGCTGACCTAAGACCCGTCAGCTCTACCGTCGAAGACAGGGGGCCGCGGAGAAATCCGCGGCCCTTTCTGTTGGTGGTAACCGCATAAGTTATTGAAATATTACGATAAATTTCTACATTTGACTTCGAGTATCAATGATCGATTCACGATCTCCGCGCATAGTGTCTCTCGAAGGCCGGGCAAGCTTCCCAAGGTTACCGCCCAGCCCCTGAGACCCAAATTCCAATCGACCCGCCCTGGCGGCCGGTCACATCGAGGAGCTGCACAATGACGAAGTTCATGACCAAGTTCGCCAAGGACGAGTCGGGCGCCACGGCCATCGAGTACGGCCTGATCGTCGCCCTCATCGCGGTGGTCATCATCACCGCCGTGACCACGCTCGGCACCAAGCTCAACACCGCCTTCACCACGATCAACGGCAAGCTGACGTAATCCACGTCTGACAGACCGCCGAAAACAGGAGGCCGCGGAGCGATCCGCGGCCTTTCTGCTGCCTGGAACCTTGGCCCGACCCAGAGCTTTATGTCGTAAACCCGACATTTGCTTTGAATCTTCAATCTTCGATTCACGATCTCCGCGCATAGTTCCCTTCGAAGGCGCAACGAGTTCATACCGTTACTCGGCACGCCCTGAAGGAATTTGCAATCAGACTGGTTTTCGGGGCCGGTCTTTCAAGAGGAGAAGTGCAATGACGAAGTTCATGACCAAGTTC
>CANJYY010000048.1 GCA_947479185.1 Caulobacteraceae bacterium | reverse complement strand
CGGCCATCAGCACGTCGACCGGGTCCAGCCCCTCGGGGGCGTCGCCCTCGACGTTGGAGACGATGTGCATCACGTGGCTGTAGCGCTCGATGATGAAGCTCTCGGTGACCCGCACGGCCGGGCCGCGCTGGGCCTTGGCCGGTTCGTTGCGGCCGGGTTCGCGCAGACGGGCGACGCGGCCGACGTCGTTGCGGCCGAGATCGAGTAGCATCAGGTGCTCGGAGCGTTCCTTGGGATCGGCCAGCAGTTCCTGTTCCAGCGCCAGGTCCTGCTCGGGCGTGGCGCCGCGCGGGCGGGTGCCGGCGATCGGCCGGATGGTCACCTTGCCGTCGCGCAGCCGCACGAGGATCTCGGGGCTGGAGCCGACCAGCTGGAACGGGCCGAAGTTCAGGTAGAACAGGAACGGCGAGGGATTGGTCCGCCGCAGCGAGCGGTAGAGGGCGAACGGCGCGCGCTTGAACGGCGCGCGGAAGCGGTGGCTGGGCACCACCTGGAAGATGTCGCCGGCGCGGATGTAGGCCTTGGCCTTCTCGATGATGGCGGCGTAGCCGGACCGGCTGACCTTGGTCTCGAAGATGTCGGGGCCCGGCGCGCCGTCCGTGGCCGGGGCCGGTAGCGGCAGCCGCAGGTCGGCCATGACGGCGTCGAGGCGGGCATTGGCCTCGGCCCAGGCCGTGTCGGCGCTGACGCCCGTAACGGGGCGCGCCGGGGTGACCAGCACGATCTCCTGGGCGATGGCGTCGAACACCGCCACGATCGACGGGCGGATCATCACCGCGTCTGGCAGGCCCAGTTCGTCGGCGTTGATGTCGGGCAGCTTCTCGACCAGCCGGACCATGTCGTAGCCGATCGCGCCGTAGATCCCGGCGGCGGGCGGCGGCAGGCCGGCCGGCAGCGCGATGCGCGAGCGGGCGACCAGGTCGCGCAGGCTGTCCAGCGCCCCGCCGGGCTGCGGCGTGAAGCGGTCGGCGGCGATGGCCTCGCCCTCGGCGACCTCGGCGGCGTCGCCGCGACAGCGCCAGACCAGGTCCGGCTTCATCGCCACGATGGAGTAGCGGCCGCGCCAGGCGCCGCCCTCGACCGACTCGAACAGGAAGGCGTAGGGCCGCTCCCGGGCGATCTTCAGATAGGCCGAGACCGGCGTCTCCAGATCATCGATCAGCCGACGGAAGACGACCTGGGGCCGTCCCGCCTCCCACGCCGCCCTGAAGCTGTCGAAGGACGGCTCGGTCGTCACGGGGCCTTGCCCGCCGGAGCGGCCGCGCCCTGGGCCGCTTCGGCCGGATCGATGCCGATGGCGATGCGGGCGCGGGTCAGGTCGGTCTTGGTCTTCAGCCGCTTGCGGGCGTAGCCGCGGGCGGCCTCGCCGACGTCGCCGAACAGTTCCTGGGTGAACTGCTGCCGGGCCTGTTCGGTGGCCTGGGCGACCTGCTGCGGATCACCGGCGCGGACGGCGGTGATCACGGCGACGGCGACGCTGAAGTTCGCCGCGCTGGCGGTGAAGGGCTCGCCCTTCTTCGCGCCGAGCGCGCCGCCCAGCAGGTCCCGGCCGATGGCTTCGTTGGCCTGCAGGGTGGCGCGGCTGAGCGCATTGACCCGCACGACCGGGGCGCCGACCGAGGCGGCCACCGCCTCGATCGATTCACCCTTGCTGATGCGGGCGCTGAGGACCTCGGCGCGGGCCTTCATCGCGTCGGCCTCGCGCTTGAGCATGATGGTCTTGATCAGCTGGGGGCGGATCGCGGCCATCGGCGGCAGGGCCGGCGGCACGACGCGGTCGAGGCGCACCGCGAAATAGGAGCCGTCGCCGGCGTCCTGGATGTCGGTCTCGGCGCCCTGGGACAACTCGTAGGCGGCCTTGAGGATCGCCGCCGGGATACCGGCGACCGGCTTGCCGTCCTGGCCGCGGCCGTCGGCCGTGACCGGGGCGTAGACGGTGGTCGGCACGCCGGCCTTGGCGGCGGCTTCAGGCAGGATGGCGCCGGCCTCGTGGGCGTCTTCATAGACCTTGGACAGGTCGGAGATCTTCGCCCCGGCCAGGTCGCCGCGGATCTTCTTCTCGATTTCGGCGCGGTTGGCCGCGAGGGTCGCGACCTCGCCGGCGGTGACCTTGGCGACCTTGACCACGGCCAAGCCGAACTGGCCTTTCAGCGGCGCGCTGACGCCGCCCTGGGGCAGGCTGAAGGCCGCGGCGGCGATGGCCGGGTCGAAGAAGGAGGAACGCGGCTTGTCGGCGTAGGTCACGGCGGTCACGCCGAGCGAGGCGGCGACGGCCTGGGGATCCTCGCCCTTGTTCAGCCGGGCGATGATGGCGGCGGCCTGGGCGGCGTCCTTGGCCGGGATCTGGGCGACGGTGCGCAGTTCAGGCTTGGACAGGCTGTCCTTCATGAAGGCGAACTGCTTCTCCACCTCGGCCTCGGTCACCGTCACCTGGGCTTCATAGGTCTTGGCGTCGAAGTGAACGACGGTGAAGCCGCGGAACTCCGGCAGCGACAGGCGGGCGGCGTTTTCCCGCACGAAGGCGGCGATGTCGGCCTCGGTCGGCTGGGCGATCGGGCCCAGACTGGCCGGGGTCACGGTGAAATAGGCGAGGTCGCGCTGTTCGAGCGCGAACAGGCCGCCGATGGCCGAATAGGCGCGCGGCGCGCGCAGGCCGGCAACGGCGGCCGAGATGAACTGGTTGCGGCGCATTTCGTCGGTCAGGATGCCTTCGAACACGGCCGGGGTCAGGCCCTTGTCGCGCAGAGCCGAGGCGTACTTGGCCTCGTCGAACTGGCCGGTGACCTGATCGAAGAACACCGGGGCCTTGCGCAGCTCCTCGGTCAGCATCCGGTCGGACGCGCGCAGACCCATGCGGGACAGCAGCTCGTCGAGGGATTCACGAAAGGCCAGCTCTTCCATCACGCGACGGTCGAGGCCCTGCTGCTGAGCCAGCTCCACGGTGATCGGCTGCTGGAAGCGCTGCTCGAGCTGCTCCTTGTAGCTGTCGAATTCCCGCTTGAAATCAAAGGGGCCGACCGTCCGCGACCCGGCCTTGATGACATAGGTCGCGGGGCCGCCGGACAGGGTGTCCTTGTCCACGCCGAACACGGCGAAGGCGATCAGCAGCGGAACGAACAGCAGCAGCGCGAGCCAGGATTTGGCGAACTTCCGCATAAAGGCGAGCATGGACAGACGAACCCTCAGGAACGCGGGGCGTTTGCGCCGCCCCGGCGGTATAGTGGAGGCGCATCCAACCCCGCAAGCGTGGCGCGGATGCGGCGTGACAGGATGTTCGCCTTGGCGTAGGTCGCCGGACGGGATTTCTTGAACCACGAGGGACTTCATCCATGACCGCGCCGCGTCCGCTGATCGCCGGAAACTGGAAGATGAACGGCCTGGCCGCCTCGCTCGACGAGGCGCGGGCGGTGGCGGCGGCCATCGACGAGCGCCCGCCGGGCGCGCGGGTGGCCATCTGTCCGCCGGCCACCCTGATCAGCCGTCTGGCCGAGGCGATCGGCGGCACGGGCGTGGAAATCGGCGGCCAGGACTGCCGCGCCGAGCAGGCGGGGGCCTTCACCGGCGACGTCGCCGCCGAGATGCTGGCCGACGCGGGCGCGACGCTGGTCATCCTCGGCCACTCCGAACGCCGCGCCGGTTACGGCGAGACCGACGCCCTGGTCGCGGCCAAGGCCGGGGCTGCCCATCGCGCGGGCCTGGAACCGATCGTCTGCGTCGGCGAGACCCTGGCCGAACGCGAGGCCGGCCGCACTCTGGAGATCGTCACCGGACAGGTCAGGGGCTCCCTGCCGGAGATCCTTGCCGGCAAGGCCTTCTCGGTCGCCTATGAGCCGGTCTGGGCCATCGGCACCGGCCTGACCCCGACGCTGGAGCAGATCGAAGAGGTCCATGTGGCCATCCGCGCCGTGCTGGTCGAGATGTTCGCCGAGCACGGCAAGGGCGTGGCGATTCTCTACGGCGGCTCGGTGAAGCCGTCGAATGCGTCGGAGATCCTGAAACTGAAGGACGTCGGCGGGGCGCTGGTCGGCGGGGCCTCGCTGAAGGCCGCGGACTTCCTCGGGATCATCGAGGCGGCGTAGCACATTCCTCCCTGGCGAAGCCGGGGAGGGGGACCGCCCGGAGGGCGGTGGAGGGGCCGTCGCGGCTGCGGGCGGCCCCATCCTGAATTCCGGCCTTGCCGGACCGGACCAGCGCTGACCCCTCCACCACGCTCCGCGTGGTCCCCCTCCCCACGGCGTGGTGAGGAAGGCGCATATCCGCCTTGCCCGCTGGCAAACCCGCGTTACCTTCCGCTCAAACGGCCGTTTGAAGGCCGAGGGGGAGCGATTCATGACCATCTGGCGCAAGAGCCTGACCGCGGCATTGGCCGTTGTGACGCTGGCGGCGACCGCGCCGGCGACCTCGGCCGCGCCGTGGAGCCGCAAGGCGGCGCCGGCCGCCGCGCCCGCGCCGTCCGCCCTGGGCCTGCCCACGGCCACGCCGGAGTCGATGGGCTTCTCCTCCGAGCGCCTGGCCAGGCTCCACGCCGGGATGGACGCCTTCGTTGACCGCGGCTACGTCCCGGGCGTCGCGACCGTGGTCATCCGCCACGGCCGGATCGTCGACAGCCACATCTACGGCAAGGCCGACCTGACCACCGGCGCGCCGCTGACCCAGGACACGCTGTGGCGGATGTACAGCCAGACCAAGCCGGTCACCGGCGTGGCGATGATGATCCTCTATGAAGAGGGCAAGTGGCGGCTCGAAGATCCGGTCACGAAGTATATCCCCGAGTTCGCCGGCCTGAAGGTGTTCAAGGGACTGGGCGCGGACGGCAAGCCGATCCTCGAGCCGATCGCCCGGTCTGCGACCATGCGCGAGCTGATGACCCACACGGCGGGCTTCGCCTATGGCCTGGTGGCCGACAACTACGTCGACAAGGTCTACCAGGAGTCCGCCATGCAACGGCAGGGCTCGCTGAAGGACGCCATGGGCGTGCTGGTCACTCTGCCGATGGCCCATCAGCCGGGCGAGGCCTGGAAATACAGCGTGGCCGTCGACGTCCAGGGCTACATCGTCGAGAAGCTGTCGGGCCAGACCCTGCCGGACTTCATGCAGAGCCGGATCTTCGGCCCGCTGGGCATGATCGATACCGCCTTCTTGGTCCCGGAGGCCAAGCGCGGCCGTCTGGCCAGCCTGTACATGATCGACCGCGAGACCCGCGCCATCAAGCCGGCCGAAGGTTTCATGATCATCCCGATGGACAAGGTTCCCGGCGCCGCCAACGGCGGCGGCGGCCTGGTCTCGACCATGGCCGACTACAGCCGATTCGCCGCCATGCTGGCCGGTGGCGGCCAGCTGGACGGCGTGCGCATCCTCAGCCCCTCGACGATCAGGCTGATGGCGGGCAACCACCTGACCGACACCACCCTGGCGACCTATGAGGCGCGCTATCCCGGTCACGGCTTCGGGCTCGACGTCGATGTGATCATGGATCCGGCCAAGGCCGGCACCACGGCCGGCGTCGGCAGCTTCAGCTGGGGCGGCGCCGCCGGCACCTGGTTCTGGGTCGACCCGGAGAACGACGTGGTCGTGCTGGGCTTCATCCATGTGCTGGGCGGCAGCAGCTACCGGCTCGACGACCGGTCGGCGACGCTGGTCTACCAGGCGCTGGTCGACCCGACGAAGTAGCGAACGGGCGGCGAGCGCCTATATCAGGGCCGACTATTCCATCGGCGCCGGTATGGTTCTAGCGTTCGCCGGCACCCGCTGAGAGATCCCATGACCCTGATCATCATTCTCGTCGTCGTCGTTCTGATCGGTCTGGTGGCGGTCGGGCTCTACAACCGGCTGGTCGCGCTCAACACCCGGGCCGACCAGGCCTTCGCCGACATCGACGTGCAGCTGAAGCAGCGCCATGACCTGATCCCCAATCTGGTCGAGACGGTGAAGGGCTACGCGACCCATGAGAAGGGCACGCTGGAGGCGGTCATCGCCGCGCGCAACGCCGCGACCAGCGCCGGGACCGTGGCCGACAAGGTCCAGGCCGAGAACGCCCTCAGCGGGGCCCTGCGCCAGATGTTCGCGGTCGCCGAGGCCTACCCGGACCTCAAGGCCAACACCAACTTCCTCAGCCTGCAGGCCGAACTGTCGGACGTCGAGAACAAGCTGGCCGCCGCCCGCCGCTTCTTCAACAACGCCGTGACCGAGTTCAACGCCGCGCGGCTGTCGTTCCCGGCCGTGCTGCTGGCCGGCGCCTTCGGCTTCAACGCCCGCACCCTGTTCGACCTCGGCGAGCAGCGCGCGGCGCTCGATGTCGCCCCCGAGGTCAAGTTCTGAGGATTCCCTGATCATGGGGGCCGTCGGCCTCTACACCCACATCCAGAGCAACAACGTCCGGTCAGCCCTGCTACTGGCCGGATTTCCCGTGCTGCTGATGGTGTTGACCTACTGCCTGACGCTCGGGCTCATCGGGTTCGGCATGCTGCCCTCGACGGGCACGACCGGCGGAGACCTGGGGCTGGCGGCAGGATTCATGCTGGCCGCGGCGCCGCTGGCGCTGATCGTCTCGGCCGTCTGGTTCGTGATCGCCTATTTCGGCAACCAGACGATCATCGACCTGGCCACCGGCGCCCGGCCGGTGACCCGCCAGGACGAACCGGCGCTCTACAACCTGCTGGAAAACCTGTGCATCTCGCGCGGCATCCCGATGCCCAGCCTGCGCATCATCGAAAGCGATGCGCTCAACGCCTTCGCCAGCGGGCTGAACGAGAAGCAGTACAGCATCACCGTCACCCGCGGCCTGATGGCGGTGCTCGACCGTGATGAACTCGAGGCCGTGCTGGGACACGAGCTGACGCACATCCTCAACCGCGACGTCCGCACCATGGTCATCGCCGCGGTGTTCGCCGGGATCATCACCCTGATCGCCGAGATCCTGTTCCGCTCGGTGCAGTTCGGCGGACTGGGCCGCCGCCGCGACGGCGACAGCAAGGGCAACGGCCTGTTCATCGTCATCGCCTTCGCGGCGGCCGCCATCGGCTACCTGCTGGCCATCGTCATCCGCATGGCCCTGTCGCGCACCCGCGAGTTCGTCGCCGACGCCGGCGCGGTGGAGCTGACGAAGAACCCCGATGCGATGATCGGCGCCCTGCGCAAGATCGACGGCCACAGCGCCCTGCCGGCCCCGGAGTCGGTGCAGGGCATGTTCATCGACAACCGCGAGACCGGCTTCTACAGCCTGTTCGCCACCCACCCGCCGATCCCGGCCCGCATCGCCGCCCTGGTGAAGTTCGCCGGCGGCCGCGACAGTCCCGCGCCGATCGTGGAGAGCGTTTCGGGGGCGTCCTCGCCGATCATCGAGCCGGTCCGGACCGGGCCGTGGTCGAAGAAGGGGCCGTGGGGGTAGGGGACTACAGCCCCAGGTGCAGAAACTGGTTGAAGGCGCTGGGCTCGTAGTCGCCGAACGCCTCGCCGGTCTCGAAGCCGCGCTTGCGGTAGAGGGCCAGCGCCGGCTCGAAGCTTTCGCCCACGCCCGTCTCCAGGCTGACCCGGTGATAGCCCCGCGTGGCGGCCTCATCGAGGATGTGATCCAGCAGGGCGGCGGCGGCGCCCTTGCGCAGATGGTCGGGATGGGTGCGCATCGACTTGATCTCGCCGGTCCCGTCACCGAGCGCCTTGAGCGCGCCGATGCCGGCGAGCGCGCCATCCTGCCGCACGGTCCAGACGGTGATGTCGGGGGTCTGCAGGCCTGACAGGTCGAGCGCGAAGACGTGGCCGGCCGGGGTGTTGGCCTGCATGCCCGCCAGGTGGATCGCCAGCAGCGCCCGCACATCCTCGCCGGAGAGATCATCCTGGCGGATCACGAACATGGCTAGGGCGCCTTGCTGCCCAGCCTGGCGGTCACCGGACCGCGCATGCGGCGCTCGCGGGCCAGGCTTTCCGCGGCCTCGGCGCGGTCGCGGGAGGACATCAGCATCCAGCCCTGCGGCCGCAGCACCTCCAGCGGCGAGAAGCGCGCCTTGTAGGCCATCTTCTCGCTGCCCGGGACCCAGTAGCCCAGATAGACATAGGCCAGGCCGTTGAGGCTGGCCTGGACGACGTGATCGAGGATGATGAAGGTGCCGAGGCTGCGCTTCTCCATGCCGGGATTGTAGAAGCTGTAGACCATGCTGAGGCCGTCGCTCATCACGTCGATCAATACGCAGGCGATCAGGTCGCCCGGGCCGTCGTCGGTCGAGGCCAGCCGGTATTCGATGATGTGGGTGCGGACCGCCGTGTCCTCGACCATGGCCACGTAGTCGGGCCAGGTCATCTCGGCCATGCCGCCGTCGGCGTGGCGCGCCAGCAGATAGCGGCGCAGCAGGTCGAACTGCTCCATCGTCGCTTCGGCCTCGACCAGATGCCGGCGCAGGTCGCCGTTGCGGGCCAGGGCCTTCCGCTCCGAGCGGGAGAAGACGTAGTCCATCACCGGCAGGCGCGCCGAGGTGCAGGACGAGCAGGCCTCGCAGGCCGGGCGATAGGCGATGTGCTGGCTGCGGCGGAAGCCCGACTGGGTCAGGCTGTCGTTGACCGACGGGCCATCGGAGGCCGGCAGATGGGCGAACACCTTCCGCTCCTCCCGACCGGGAAGGTACGGGCAGGGCGACGGCGCCGTCAGGAAGAAACGCATCCGGCGCGATGTGAAGTGATGCGTCACCAGCCCCTACGCCTTGCGGCTCTCCTCGTCCCCGCGAGGATTAGGAAGCAGGATGGCCTCCCGTGCAAGCAGGGTTTGACCGATCATGGTTCATCGATCCGGTGGAAGGACAGGGGCTTCGCGCAGCAGGATAATCGAGATGCGGCGATTTCCCGCCAGCATCGGATCGTCCGGATAGAGCGGGTCGGAATTGGCCTTGCCGGCGACCTGGTAGACGCGGTCGGGGCTGACCCCGGCGCCTTGCAGAAGCTGGCGGGCGGCGTCGGAGCGGGCCGAGGACAGGGCCCAGTCGCTCGACTGGGTCCGGCCGTCGGGGCTGATGCTGGTGTGGCCGCTGATCGAGATGCGGTTGGGCAGCTGATTGATGATCCGGGCCACCGCGCGCAGCAGGATGCGCGCCCGGTCGTTGGGCATGGCCGCGCCGTCCCTGAACATCGAGCGGCCGTCCTGGTCGACCAGCTGGATACGCAGGCCTTCGGGCGTCTGGTCGATAAGGATCTGCTTCGACAGCTCGGCCAGTTCCGGCATGTCCTGCAGCGCCTGGCGCAGCGACTGGGCGGCGGAGGCGAAGGCGGCGTCTTCGCGGGCCTGCCGCTCCTTGCGCAGGGCCTGTTCGCTGGCCGACACGAGATCGGTGGAGCCGGGCCTGCTGTCGCTGTCGCCCGAAAGCTCGGCGTCGGTCGGCGATTCGGGGGCCATCTGCTCGACGGTGCTGACCGAGCCGGAGGACTTGGCCCCGTCGTCGCCCAGCGCGGTGCCGCCGAGAATGCCGCCCGAGCCGCTGGTAGTCTCCGAGACGCTGGCCGGGGCGAAATAGTCGGCGATGCCGCGCTTCTGCTCCGGGCTGGTGGTGTTGATCAGCCACATCAGCAGGAAGAAGGCCATCATGGCGGTCACGAAGTCGGCGTAGGCGACCTTCCAGGCGCCGCCGTGGTGTCCGCCACCAACGACCTTCTTGACCTTCTTGATCATGATGGGCTGGTCGCTGCCCAGAGCCATGGTGAATCCCCACTTAACCTGACTGCGAACCTCGCCTGCGGTCGTTAAGATGGCGTTGCATCGCGGCCCTGGATTCGGAGTTCGAACATGAAAATCGCCTTTGTCGGCCTTGGCGTCATGGGTTTCCCCATGGCGGGGCACCTGGCCAGGGCCGGGCATGCCGTCAGCGTCTTTAACCGTAGCCCCGCCAAGGCGGCCCGCTGGGTCGAAACGCACGGCGGCCAGGCCGGCGCGACAGTGGCCGAGGCGGCCGCCGGGTGCGAGGTCGTGGCCCTGTGCGTCGGCAATGACGACGATGTCCGCGGCGTGGTTCCCGAGGCGCTGGCGGCCATGGCCCCGGGCGGGATCATCGTCGACCACACCACGACTTCCGCCGTGGTCGCCCGCGAGATGGCCGAACTGGCCCGGGCGTCCGGCCGCTGGTTCGTCGACGCGCCGGTCAGCGGCGGGCAGGCGGGGGCCGAGAACGGCCAGCTGACGGTCATGGCCGGCGGCGACGCGGACGCCGTGGCGCGGCTGGAGCCGGTGCTGGCGGCCTACGCCAAGGCGGTCAAGCGCATCGGCGAGGCCGGCAGCGGCCAGCTGGCCAAGATGGTCAACCAGATCTGCATCGCCGGGGTGGTCCAGGGCCTGGCCGAGGCGGTCCACTTCAGCAAGCGCTCGGGTATCGATCCGCAGCTGGTGTTCGAGGCGATCAGCAAGGGCGCGGCCCAGTCCTGGCAGATGGACAACCGCTGGGCGACGATGGTCGAGGGCCGGTTCGACTTCGGCTTCGCCGTCGACTGGATGCGCAAGGACCTGGGCCTGGTGCTCGACGAGGCGAAGGCCAACGGCGCCCGGCTCGACATGACCGCGCTGGTCGACGGCTACTACGCCGAGGTCCAGGCCATGGGCGGAAACCGCTGGGACACCTCCAGCCTGGCGGCGCGGCTGGACAAGCCGGACTGATGCTGTTCGCGGCGCTCCTCGCCCTGGCCGCCGAACCCGCCGTCCTCAACGCCCGGGACCTGCGCTGGCTGGAATCCCCCGCGACAGCCCGGCGGCTGCCGGCCTTTGCACCGACCCGCACGGACCTGCCGCAGGCCTCGGCGATCATCCGCTGCCGGATCACCGGCGGTGGGCGACTGACCGACTGTGTCGTGGTGGAGGAAACGCCCGCTGACGCCGGGGCCGGCGCCTACGCCCTGAGGCTGGCGCGCTTCTTCCGCGCCGAGCCGCGGATGACGGACGGTTCGCCGGTGAAGGGCCGCTTGGTGGACGTTCCGTTCCGCCTGAGCCCGCCGCCCAGGTCCGCGCCCTGATCTAGGCCGCTGCCGTCCACTGGACGATCGAGGTGATCAGCGCCCGGGCGTCGATCGGCTTGGGCACATGGCCGTCGAAGCCGGCCCCCAGCAGACGTTCGGTCGCCTGACCGTCGACGTCGGCGGTGAAGGCCAGGATGGGGACCTCGGCGTTGGGTCCGCCGCCGGCGCGGATCTGGCCCATGGCCGCCTCGCCGCCCATGCCGGGCATGCGGATATCCATCAGGATCAGGTCGAACCGGTCGACCCCGGCCGCGACGATGGCGTCCTCGCCGCTGATGGCGAAGGCCATGTCCATGTCCAGCGCGGCCAGCAGGTGCGAGACCAGCTCGCGGTTGGCCTCGTTGTCATCGACGATCAGCAGCCGGGCCCGCTCGCCGCTGGCCGGGCTTTGCGACGACGGTAGGGCGGCGACGGCCGCGGGCGCCTCGGCGCGCGGGGCAGGCAGGCGGAACCAGAAGCGGCTGCCCTGGCCGACGGCGCTCTCGACGCCGATCTCGCCGCCCATGGCCTCGACCAGGCCGCTGCAGATGGCCAGACCCAGTCCCGTTCCGCCTTCAATACGGTTGGAGGCGCGGTCGACCTGCGAGAACCGGCGGAACAGGCGCTCCTGCCCCTCCTCGGAAATGCCCGGACCTGTGTCCTGCACGCTGATTTTCAGGCCGGCGGCCTCGGACCAGTCGGCCCGGACCCTGACCGAACCGGCGGCGGTGAACTTCACGGCATTGCCGGTCAGGTTCAGCAGGATCTGGCGCAGCCGGTCCGGATCGACCATCGCCCAGTCGGCCAGTCCGTCGGACAGGTCGACGTCCAGGTTCACGCCCTTTTCGGCGGCCTGGGCCTCGAACAGACCCGCCACGTCGAGGATCAGCGCGCGCAGGGCCGTCGGCCGGGGCTCGATCCGCGCCTGGCCAGCCTCGATCTTGGAGAAGTCGAGCACGTCGTTGACGATGGCCAGCAGCGACTGGGTGGCGGTGACGATGCGCGTGGCGAAATTGGTCGAGGTCGCCGACAGGTCGGGCTGCT
>CANJYY010000047.1 GCA_947479185.1 Caulobacteraceae bacterium | reverse complement strand
GATCGTCGTCAGCGGCGTGCGCAGTTCATAGGAGACGTTGCCGACGAACTCGCGCTTGAGCCGCTCGGCGCTGTCGAGGGCCGCCTCGCGGTCGGCCAGGGCGCCTTCCAGCTGGCGGGCGTCGGTGATGTCGGCGAAGGCGATCAGGGTCGCGCCGTCGGGCAGCGGCCGGGTCTGCCAGGCGACGATGCGGCCGAGCGCGTTGCGGATCTCGCCCGCGGTCGGGGCGCGGGCTTCGGGATCGGGATCGCCGACCCGGCCCTTGAGTTCGCCCCAGAAGGCCATGTCGTGCAGGCGCGGCACGCACAGTTCGACGACCCGCTCGAAGTTGACCCCCTCGACCAGGTCGTCCTCGCCGATGGCCCAGAAGCGGGCAAAGGCCTCGTTGTGCAGCCGCAGCCGGCCGTTGGAGCCGAACACCACGACCGCGTCGTTGAGCTTGTCGAGCGTCGCCTGCTGCACCTGGATCAGGGCGTTGTACTGGGCGCGCAGCCGCACCTCGCCGGTGATGTCCGAATAGAGCAGCAGCAGGCCGCCCATCGGGTGCGGTTGGCGGATCAGCCGCAGGGTGCGGCCGTCGGGCAGCGTCCAGCGGTCGTCAGGCTGGGGTCCGAGGGTCTCGTAGCGGGCCAGCTCGGCGGCCTTCCACTTGGCGTAGTCGGGCGTCTCGGGAAGCCGCTGGCGCTGGCGCAGCCGGTCGAGGATCTCCCCGTGTGTCGGCCGCTCGGCCAGCCAGGCGGGGTCGAGGCCCCACAGGTCCGAAAAAGCGGTGTTGTGGAACGACAGCCGGCGGGTCGGGCCAAAGATGGCCACCGCCTCGGCGATGTGGTTCAGCGTTTCGTCGTGAGCGGCGACGTGGCGCTTGAGCGCGTCCTGGATCTCCTCGGCCTGGGTGGCGTCGGTGGTCCAGACCGCGACCCCGCCGCCGTCGAGCGGCTCGGCGGTGATCTTCAGCGACCGGCGGCGGCCGCCGAGCGAGATCCAGCGGGTCGTCTCGCGGCGCAGGCCGAGGTTGGCCGCCTCGCTGGCGATGGCGTCGGCCCCCTTGTCGAGAGACAGACCCAGGCTGGCGGCGTCGCCGGCGTCGCGGGCGCTGACCGCGGTCAGCCAGGCCTTGTTGGCCCACTGTACGGCGCCGTCCGCTCCGGCGATCCAGGCCGGCTCGGGCCGGGCGTCGAGGAAGGCGGCCAGGCGCGCGGCGCTCGGCAGGGCGGTCTCATCGGTCCCGACGGCCGTCAGCCGCAGCCAGGCCAGGGCGCCGGCGGCGCGGCCCTCGACCGAGACAACGCCCCGGGGCCCGCGGGCCTCGAAGGCGCAGGGCTCGCCGCGTTCGAACAGGGCGCGCAGCCGGGCGGCATGGTCGGGATCGGCGCGCATGATGGCGTTGACCATGCCCTGCGGATCGGCCCCGGTCAGGCCGAAGGCCGCCGCGCAGGCCTCCAGGTTCTCCTCGCCGGAGGCCAGCAGGGCGCGGCCGTCGTCGATCACCAGCAGGCTGCTGTCGAAGGCCTCGGCCGAGGCCTGGGCGGCGGCGGCGCGGCCTTCGACGGCCTCGAGCCGGTCCTGCATCACCCGAAGGCGCCAGTCCATCGCCCGGCGTTGCACCAGCGCCCACAGCACCGCGCAGATCGCCAGGCAGACGGCGCCCGCCGTGGCGGCGACGATCAATTGCATCTGCGTCATTTATAACCCGCCCGAATCATGGCGCGCACACGATAGGCGAGGCCGGGCCGGGCGGCGACTGGCGAAGCGCGCCCGGCTGCGTCATCTTGTGGCGATGAGCTTTCCTCCGGCCGCCCTCGCACCCTCCCTGGATGATTTCGCGGCCATCGCGCGATCGGCCTTCGACGCCCTGCCCGACCCGTTCCGGCGGCTGGCCGGCGACGCGGTGATCCGCATCGCCGACTTCGCCGAGCAGGAGGTGCTGAAGGATCTGGAGATCGAGGATGCCTTCGAGTTGACCGGCCTTTACCAGGGCGTCGACCTGTCGCGCCGCTCGGTGCTCGATTCCGGGGTCCAGCCCTCGATGGTCTTCCTCTATCGCCGGCCGATCCTCGACGAATGGGCCGAGCGCGGCGATGTCACGCTCGAAGAGCTGATCGCCCATGTGCTGGTGCACGAGATCGGCCACCATTTCGGCCTTTCCGATGACGATATCGACACGATCGAGGGGGCGGATTGAGGGGCATGGCCGACTTCCTGTTGCTGATGCATGACGACACGGCCTCGCCGGTCGATGACGAGGCCTGGGGCTCCTACCTGGCCGGCCTGCGATCGCTGGGCCTGTTCGAAGGCGGCAGCGCCATCGGCGGTGGCGTCACCCGTCGCGCGACGGCCGCGCCGGGGCCGCTGTCGTCGCACCTCGCCGGCTTCATCCGGGTCCAGGCGGACGATCTGGAGCATGCCGCCCGGCTGCTGGCGGGCAACCCGGTCTATGACGCCGGGGGCACCGTCGAGATCAGGGCGCTGCCCCGCGATGACTGATGCGCGGCGCAAACGGAGACAAAGCATGAACGAATCGGATAGGCAGGCCCCATGATCGCGCCCGAGTTCGACTACGACGCCGTCTGCCGTGACATGCCCGAGGCCCGGGTCATGCGCGGCGAAGCCTATGCCGCCAAGGGCTGGGTCGATCTGGTCGAGGTTTCGCCGTCGGGGGTGCTCGCCCATGTGACCGGCGAACGCGGCATCGCCTACGTGGTCGAGGTCTCGGCCCGGAATGCGTCCGACGCCCGCTGCACCTGTCCCGACTTCGCCGACGGCGGCCTGCGCTGCAAGCATGTGGTGGCGACCGTGTTCACCGTGCTCGACACCGATGACGCCGGGCTCGAGGCCGCCGCCGGCCGGCTGTCCCGCCTGGCCGACCTGCTGGAGATGGAAGGGCGCGATGACGGCCCGGATCTGGTCGACCGCGCCCGCCGTGACCCGGCGCTGCTGCGCGAACTCGAGGGGGAAGAGGTCGGCTGAAGAAGGGACCAGTGCTTAGGGACTAGTCGCCTGCGGCAAACGCGCACTCTACTTGCCAGCCCCTAGCCCCTAGCCCCTAGCCCCTGCATCCGCCCCCATCGTTAACTTCCGTTCAGAACTTGACGCCCCCGTCACTTTTCAATTGACCCGCATTCGCAAAGGTGGACAGTGTTCACCTGCACGAGGTCCGGCTGCAACGGGCCCGTTTACCCGACTGGCCGGAGGACCCCCGCGATGAGCGACAAGAACATCACCAAGGACGCCATGTACGACGCGGTTGCGCCGGACGATTTCGAGTCGATGCTCGAGCTCGACCGCTACAACAACCGCTCCACGGCCTTCGACAAGATCATCTCCGCGACCCACGACCACTTCTGGGATCCGCTGGACAAGGACTACATCGACTTCGACGAGCCCTTCGACATGGTCAACCAGGCCCTCGTTCCCGAGGACATGGTCGTGGCCCTGGCCACTGACTACGTCTCCAACCACCTGTCCGACCCGCTGGAGCGCATCCGCTTCATCAACGAGTCGACCCTGCGCAACTTCTCCTCGATCCTGCACGGCGAGCAGGGCGCGCTGAACCTGTCGGCCAGCCTCTGCCACGTGCTGAAGGACCAGGGCGCGCAGGAATATGCCGCCAACCAGACCCGCGAGGAAGCCCGCCACGTCACGGCCTTCGCCAAATACGTCAAGGCGCGCTGGGGCAAGCCGGTCGAGTGCGGCCCGACGCTGAAGGCCCTGCTGGTCGAGATCATCGGCGCGCCGGAGGTCTACAAGAAGATCATCGGCATGCAGATGCTGGTCGAGGGCCTGGCCATGGGCGCCTTCGCCACCTTCTACAACAAGCTCAATGACCCGGTCGGCAAGAAGCTGATGCAGCTGGTCATGACCGACGAGGCCTTCCACCACAAGTTCGGGAAGATCTGGGCCGATCGCACGATCCCCAAGCTGAGCCCCGAGGAACACGCGATCATCGAGGACTGGGCGGCCCACTGCTTCCAGGCCGTGCTGTTCAACCTGGTCGGCCCCAACCAGCAGCGGGACCTGTACGAGAGCTTCGGCCTCGACCCCGACAAGGTCATCGCCGAGTTCGCCCAGATCATGACCGACGACATCCGTCGCGAGAGCATGAAGGAACAGACCAACATCTTCCGCGTGCTGGTCAAGACGCTGCTCAACGCCGGCATCATCACCGACCGCACCAAGGCCTTCTACGGCATGTATGTCGACCTGGAAGAGCTGAAGATGGAAGGCGACCGGATGGTCGGCGACGACATCGCCGAGGACGGCATCCGTTACCTGCAGGCGATCAACTTCAAGGACCGCGAGCACAAGCCGGTCAGCATCGCCGCCGAGTAAGGTCTCCGTTTGGACGGACCCGCGAACGCCCCGCCTCCAACGGCGGGGCGTTTTGCGTTCTGAAGCCTGGCCCCGCCTTGACAACGAACGAAACCGGAACATCAATGCGGCCGTGGACGTCGCCCTGACCCTTGTCACCATCTCCCGCCCGGAGACCACCCTGGCCGTGACCCGCGGCGCGGCGCGGCTGCTGGCGGAGATGGCCTATGCGCCGCTGGCCGAGGTGGGGCTGCCCAACGGCCGGCGCGCCGACCTGATGGCGCTGGGGCCAAAGGGCGAGATCGTCATCGTCGAGGTCAAGTCGAGCGCCGAGGACTATCTGACCGACCGCAAGTGGGCCGAGTACGCGCCGTATTGCGACGCCTTCTTCTTCGCCGTGTCGCCCGATTTTCCGCATGTCCTGATCCCGCCCGAACCCGGGCTGATCGTCGCCGACGGCTTTGGCGGGGCGGTGGTGCGCGAGCCGGGCTGGACGCCGCTGGTCGCCGCCCGGCGCAAGGCCCTGACCCTGGCGTTCGCAAGGCTGGCGGCGTTCAGGGGGTGATCGGGGACATGTACCGTCTTCGGTACGTGTCCCCTTCCGCTTTGCCGAAGCTGATGGGGACACGCACTGAAGTGCCTGTCCCCGCTCTTCACCGCGGGGCGCGCTTGGCCAGGATGCGCTGCAGGGTGCGTCGATGCATCGACAGGCGGCGCGCCGTTTCCGAGACGTTGTGGCCGCACAGTTCGTAGACCCGCTGGATATGCTCCCAGCGGACGCGGTCGGCGCTCATCGGATTGTCCGGCGGCGCGGCCAGGTGATCGCCGGCGGCCAGCAGGGCGCGGGCCACGTCGTCGGCGTCGGCCGGCTTGGCCAGATAGTCGACCGCCCCGGCCTTAACGGCCGCCACGGCGGTGGCGATGTTCCCGTAGCCGGTCAGCATGATCACGCGGGAGTCGGGCCGGGCGTCGCGGATCGCCTGGACCACCTTGAGGCCCGTGCCGTCGTCCAGCCGCATATCGAGCACCGCGAACGCCGGCGCGGACGCCTTGACCAACTCCAGCGCTTCGGCAACGCCCGCAGCCATGCGGACGTCGAAGCCGCGCTGCTCGAGCGCCCGGCTCAGGCGCGTCCGCAGCGCCAAGTCGTCATCGAGAACCAGCAGGCTGCGGTCATCGAGCGCCGCGATCAGCTCGGAAAGGTCGGTCACGACGTCACCCTGTTCACTGTTCCCGCGACGATTGAAAAGATCGCGTCATTCTGTCGCGCCCTTGTACGCCACTTCAGGCGTTCCGTGGTCAGAGAAAACGTCAGGTTCCGAGGGGGCCTCGATCGCTTCCCGCCGCCAGCGCGCGGTAATAACCGCGCCGCCGTGCCGGCCATTGCGGAAATCGACATTGGCGCCTGTCCGTTCCAGCAGGGTCTTGGCGATAAAGAAGCCGAGGCCCATGCCGACATGGCCGCTGCGCATGGTCTCGGCGCCCGGCCGGCTGGTAACATAGGGCTCGCCGAGTTTTAGCAAGACCTCCGGCGCGAAGCCCGGGCCGTCATCGCGCACCTCGATGGCGATGTGCCGTGCGTCGAACCGGGCGGTGACGAGGATTTCCGACCGCGCGAAGTCCACCGCGTTCTCGACGAAGGCCGTCAGGGCGTGAAGGATCTCGGCCAGCCGCCAGATCTCCGGCGCGGGCTCGTCGTGTGGGCCCGACACGACCGCCTCGACGCGCACGTCGGGCCGTCGGGCGTGCGGGGCGATGGCCTCCTGGACCACCTGCAGCAGGGACATCCGCTCATGCACGGCGTCGGCGGCCTCGGGCGTCCGGGTCAGCTGGCGCAGGATGTCGCGGCAGCGTTCCGCCTGGGTGATCAGCAGTTCCGCGTCATCCTTGAGCAGGCCGTCGGGGGTGTTGCGGACCATCTCCTTGGCGACGATCGAAATGGTCGCCAGCGGCGTGCCCAGTTCGTGCGCCGCCGCCGCCGCCAGGGCGCCCAGGGCTGAAAGCCTTTGCTCGCGGGCGAGCACGGTGTGGGCGGTGTCGAGCGCCAGTTCCATGCGGGCCGCTTCCTGCGCGGCGTACCAGGCGTAGGCGGCGGTGAACGAGATGCCCAGCACCCGGGCCATGACCGCCCCGATCCGGTTGAGCATCGGCGGGTTGAACGGTTCGGCGTCCGGCGACGGCAGCGGCAGCGCGGTCACGGCGAGAAACACGCAGGCGGCGATCGCCAGCAGGGCGATCCCCACCGTGTGGCGCAGCGGCAGGGTGGCCGCCGCCAGGGTCGCCGGCCCGATCAGCAGCAGGGAGAAGGGATTGACGATGCCGCCGGTCAGATACAGCAGCCCCGACATCTGCAGGATGTCGAAAGCGATGTGGGCGGCCGCCTCGCCGTCGGTCGCCAGCCGCTGCCCGGAGGTGGCGAGGGTGACCAGCACATTGAGCCAGGCCGACAGGGCGATCAGGGCGAAACAGGCCGCCTGGGGCGTCGGCAGGTCGAGTACATAGGCCACGACGACGACGGTGATCGTCTGTCCCGCCACGGCCACCCAGCGCAGGTTGGTCAGGGCCCGGACGCGCAGCCGACCGCGGCGCGGCACGCCCGCCGGCCAGAGGGCGTCCCAGCCTTGCGCGGCCGGTCGGCCCGGCCTATCGAGTCCGGGCTCCTGCTCTGCGGTTGTCGCCAGTGCGGATGTCAAAGCCATGACGCCAGCTTGGCCTCAAGCCGCGCCGATGGCGAGCCCTGATGGAGAGTCCCTTGCCGCGCAATCGCCTGTTGCTGATCGTACTCTGCGCCCTGGGCCTGCTGGTCGCCGGATTCCTCGCCCTGAGCGCCGGCGTGTTCCGGCCCGCGCCCACCGCCGATGTCGTCGGCGGCCCGTTCCAGCTGGTCGACCAGAACGGCAGGCCGGTCGACCAGACCGCGCTGAAGGGCAAATGGAGCGTGGTCTTCTTCGGCTACACCTACTGTCCCGACGTCTGCCCCACGACGATGCAGGCGCTGCGCACGGCCGTCGATCAGCTGGGTCCCAAGGGCAAGGACCTGCGCATCGTCTTCGTTTCGGTCGACGCCGGCCGCGACACGCCCGCCAAGATGAAGGCCTGGCTCGACGCCCAGGCCATGCCCGAGGGAACGCTGGGCCTGACCGGCACGCCCGAGCAGGTGGCGGCCGCGGCGAAGGCCTACCGTGTCGTCTACCAGATCGACGGCGACGGTCCCGACTACCAGGTCAACCATTCGACGGTGGCCTATCTGATGACCCCGCGGGGCCGGTTCGACCGCGTCCTGGCCTATGGTCTGACCCCGGACCAGATGGCCGACCAGATCCGCAGGGCGATGCGCGGCGACTAGCGTGCCGATTGGGGCTGGACTTCGTTAAGCCGCGTCGTGTTATGCTGCGCTGCACAACGAACGAGGTTCGATGCTTTACGCCCTGCACGAGGCGAACTACCACGCCGCATCGCCCATGCGCGCCGCCGCGCGCGTGACCCGCGACTGGTGGTCGTCGCCGCTCAATCCCGCCCGCAACTCGGCGCTCGGCCGCCGCATCTCCGCCGGCGCCGATCTCTACGCCACCGTCACGCGGCGCTATGGCAAGCCTGACTGGATGATCGACGAGATCACCGTCAACGACCACAAGGTGCGGGTCCGCCCGACGGTGGTCTGGGAAAGCCCCTGGTGCCGCCTGATCCAGTTCGACCGCGACATGGCCGACATGCGCCGCGCGGGCAAGCTGCAGCTGGACCCGGCGGTGCTGATCGTCGCGCCGATGTCCGGCCACTACGCCACCCTGCTGCGCGGCACGGTCGAGGCCTTCGCGCCCGACCACGCCGTGTTCATCACCGACTGGTCCAACGCCCGGGACGTGCCGATGATGGAGGGCCGCTTCGAGTTCGACGACTACATCGACCACGTCCAGCAGATGCTCGAGGCCCTCGGCCACCGGGCCCACGTCGTGGCCGTCTGCCAGCCCGGCCCGCCGGTGCTCGCCGCCGCGGCCCTGATGGCCCAGGACGACAACGCCTATCGCCCGCGCAGCATGACCTTCATGGGCTCGCCCATCGATGCGCGCCTGTCGCCGACCGTGACCAACAAGTTGGCCGAGGAACGGCCGTTCACCTGGTTCCAGTCGAGCATGATCTACACCGTGCCGGCGCCCTATCCGGGCGCGGGCCGGCGCGTCTATCCGGGCTTCGTGCAGCTGGCCAGCTTCATGTCGATGAACATGGACCGCCACAAGGCCGCCCACCGGCGCTACTTCGACAACCTCGTCGCCGGCGACGGCGACAGCGCCGACAAGCACCTGGCCTTCTACGACGAGTATCTCGCCGTGATGGACCTGACCGAGGAGTTCTACCTCCAGACCATCGACAAGGTGTTCCAGTCCTACGCCCTGCCCAAGGGCGAGCTGATGCATCGCGGGCGGCTCGTGGAGCCGGCGGCGATCACCGACATCGCGCTGATGACCGTCGAGGGCGAACTCGACGACATCTCCGGCATCGGCCAGACCCAGGCGGCCCACGACCTGTGTCCGAACATTCCCGCCGCGATGAAGCTGGACCACGTCCAGGAAGGCGTCGGCCACTACGGCGTGTTCAACGGCAGGCGTTTCAAGGAAGAGATCTTCCCCAAGGTGCAGGCCTTCATCCGCGAGATGGACCCAGACTTCTGAAACCGGCTTTTCGCGGCCGCCGCGCCGTCCTAAGCACGGGATGATGAAGCTCTTCGACCGGCCCCGTTTCAGCCATGGCGACCGCATCGAGGCGGCCGGTCATCCGGTGCGCCTGTCGGTCAACGCCCGGGCGCGGCGGATCAGCCTGCGGGTCGACCGGGTCAAGCGCGAGGCCATCGCCATCGCCCCCAGCGCCCGCCGCCTCGACGAGGCGGTCGCCTTCGCCCACGAGCGCGTCGACTGGATCGCCAGCCAGCTGGCTGACCTGCCGCAGACCACGCCGCTGCGGCCGGGCATGGAGATCAGCCTGTTCGGGGCGACGGTGCGTCTGGTCGCCGGAACGGGTCGCGCGCGGCTCATCCCGGGGGCCGACACAGAAGGTCCCGCGATCTCCGCGCCCGACGACGCGGCCTTCAGCGACCGGGTGCTGCGGCTGGTCAAGCTCGAGGCGCGTCGCTGGCTGACGGAGCGCACCGCCGTGCACAGCGCGGCGCTGAACCAGCCCCTGCCGAAGATCGCCATCACCGACGCGCGCGGCCGCTGGGGCTCCTGCCGGCCGGCCAGCGTCCGGGGACCGGCCTCGATCCGCTACAGCTGGCGGCTGGCGCTGGCGACCGCCGAGGTCGCCGACTACGTCGCCGCCCACGAATGCGCGCACCTGATCGAGGCCAACCACGGCCCCAGGTTCTGGGCGCTGGTGCGCGAGCTCAATGGTGATCCCGCCCCGCACCGGGTCTGGCTCAAGCGCGAGGGTGCGCGGCTTCAGGCCGTGGGGCGGGGGTAGGAGCGGGCCCTAATACGGAATCTCGTCCGGCGTCTTCGGCGCGGGAGCCTGCGGCTGGGGCGTCGCGGGCTTTTCGGCGCCGTCGCCCATGCCGAGCGTCGAGAGGATGTCGCCGATCGCATCGTGCGGCGCATCGACCTGCACATAGCCGCCGGGGATGGCCTGGGCTTTCAGCCGGGGCAGGGCCTGCCCCATGAATGACCGCCAGATGGTCGCCGGCGCGCCGCCGCCCGTCACGCCCTTCATCGGCTTGTTGTCGTCCTTGCCGGTCCAGACCGCCGTGACGAAGCCGCCGGTGTAGCCGACGAACCAGGCGTCGCGGTAATCGCTGGTGGTGCCGGTCTTGCCGGCGATGTCGTAGTTCGGCGCCCGGGCGCGCTTGCCGGTGCCGCTGATCACGACCTCGCGCATCATCTGGTTCATGTACTGCAGCGACGGCGAGCCGATGACGGACTTGCGCGGGCGCTTCTCGAGATTGCGGTCATAGAGCACCCGGCCGTTGGCCGTGCGGATGCGCTGGATGCCGTAGCCCTTGGCGAGGAAGCCGCCGTTGGAGAAGGCGGCGTAGGCCTGGGCCATCTCGAGCGGGCTGACCTCGACGGCGCCGAGCGCCATCGACGGATCGAGCTGGATCTTGCTGGTGATGCCGAGGCGCCGGGCCACGGCCGCGACGTTGCCGGTGCCGACCTCGTCGGCCAGCCGCGCGGCGACGGTGTTGACCGACTGGGCCAGCGCCGTCTGCAGGGTGATCGGGCCGAGGTACTTGCCGGAGTAGTTGCGCGGCTGCCAGCCGTTGATGCTGACCGGCTCGTCGGTCACCACCACGGCCGGGGTGCGTCCCGCTTCCATGGCGGCGAGATAGACGAACGGCTTGAAGGCGGACCCCGCCTGGCGGCGGGCGCTGGTCGCCCGGTCGAACTGGCTTTCGGAATAGTCGGCCCCGCCGACATAGGCGCGGATGCGGCCCTCGCCGTCGATGGCCACCAGGGCCGCCTGCTGCACGCCCTGGCCGCGCGCGCCGCTGACGCCCGCGCGCACCGCGGACTCGGCGGCGGCCTGGATCGGCAGGTCGAGCGTGGTTTCGACGATCAGGTCCTCGGTCGGTTCGCCGACGAGGGACCGCACCTGGGCGTCGACCCAGTCGGTGAAATACTGGGCGCGCTGGTTGGCCAGCACGGACGAGACCCGCACGGGGTTGCGGAAGGCCTCGGCCCGTTCGTCCTTGGTGATGGCCCTGGTGCGGACCATTTCGTCGAGCACGATGGTCGCCCGGCGGGCGGCGCGTTCGGTGGCGGAGACCGGGCTGTAGCGCGACGGGCCCTTCATCATCCCGGCCAGCAGGGCGGCTTCGCCCAGCGTCAGGCGCGAGGCGGGCTTGTTGAAGTAGCGCTGGGCCGCGGCCTCGATGCCATAGGCCCCGGCGCCGAAATAGACGCGGTTCAGATAGAGGGCGAGGATCTGCTTCTTGCTGAACTTCATCTCCAGCCAGACGGCCAGGATCAACTCCTGGGCCTTGCGGCGCGGGGTCTGGTCAAGCGTCAGGAACAGGTTGCGCGCCAGCTGCTGGGTGATCGTCGAGCCGCCGGCCGCGACGCACCAGCAGGAGACGTTCTTGACCATCGCCCGGCTGATGCCGAGCGGGTCGAAGCCCGGGTGGTAGTAGAAGCGCCGGTCCTCGATGGCGATGAAGGCCTTGGGGACATAGTCGGGCAGCTTGTCCAGATCGACCGGCGGCGCGTACTGGCTGCCGCGCACGGCGATCAGGGCCCCGGACCGGTCGAGATAGGAGATCGACGGCTGGCGGGTGACCGAGTTCAGCTTCGACACGTCGGGCAGGTCGGTGGCGAACACCGCGAAGAAGGCGACCAGGAAGATCAGCCCCCAGACGCCGGCGACCGCCCCCCAGTAGAGGAACGCCTGGAGGGGTGTCCGCGTGACGCCCTGTTCGTTCGCCATGTCGCCGTCGCTGCCTGTGGAAAATGCCGCGACGCCCCGGGGCGGGCGTCTCGGTCCTGATGCCTTGTCCATGGTTGATGGGCAATGAACACGCCCTTTTCGCGGCCTGTCCATGCAGAACTTGCGCAAGGGGTTAGCAAGGGCGCGCCCAGCCGCCATAAGCGGGCGGTGACCGATTCCCTCGCCCCCGCCCGCGAAATCCTGCGCCGCGTTGTCGGCCACCCGGACTTCCGCGGCATGCAGGGCCAGGTGATCGGCGAGAGCCGCGCCGGCCGCAGCGCCATGGCCGTGCTGCCGACCGGCGGCGGCAAGAGCCTCTGCTACCAGAT
>CANJYY010000046.1 GCA_947479185.1 Caulobacteraceae bacterium | reverse complement strand
CTGACGCGCGTCCGATCCGTCCAGCCAGTCCGCCAGCGCCGCCCAGTCGTCGCCGGTCGCCGCGTCCGACTGGACGCGCACGAGCCAGGCGATCGCTTCGTCGCGCAGCGCTTCGGCGTCGGGGGAAAGGGGCTGGCCGCTCATCGCGGGAGGTGTCTCCGGTAGGGGGTGTTCAGGGGTCCTGCCCAAATGACGCCACAAACGGCCAGGCGCCTCCAATATTTCTTTTGCTTGCGTTGACGGCTCATCGGCCGACCTTCGCGAGGATGCGTTTGAGGCTGGCCATAATGTGTTTTTCGACGCTCGATCGGGAGATGCCCATGGCCTCCGCGGTCTCCGCGTGGGTCAGGCCTTCGAGCTTGTGCAGGCGGAAGGCTTCCTTCACCTGCGGCGGCAGCGCGCTGACGGTCTCGATGATCTGGTCCAGACGCTGGCGCGCGGCCAGGGCCTCGTCGGCCGGCGGGGCCTGGGCGATGTCCTCGCCACCGGAAGACAGGGTCTCCGCGTCGCGCCAGTCGGCGTCGCGGCGTTCGGAGCGCTTCTGCTGCTTGAGGCGGTCGAGCATCAGGTTCGTGCCCAGCCGGTAGAGGTAGGCGGCCGGGTTGCCGATGTCCTCCGCCGGCAGGCCGGCGATCTTCACATAGATGTCCTGGACCAGATCCTCGGCGGCGGCTTCCGACCGCAGACGGATGCGGAAATAGCGCACCAGCTCCACGCGGCGCGCGAGATAGACGGCGATCAGGGGATGGCTGTCGCGCTCGTCCAAGGCCGGGACCGGACCTCCCGCGGCGGATGCGCCGCTGACCGCTCCGGCGATCCGGAGGCCTCCCGATTTCCCCCATGCCGGCCGGCCGCGCAATCGCGAATGTCGATTCCTGTGAGGGGGTCTCCCGACGACGTCGTCATTCCGGTCAGAGGGCGCCGGTGTAACGCGAGAACGGAGACGAGCCTTGCTGGAAGTGATGATGGTCGATGACGGCGCCGTTCGGGGAAGTCTCCGGTTCGACGCCGACCGCGTGCGCCGGTTCACGGCGGTGGAGCCTGGACGGATCAGCATCCATCACAGCGGGCGGCCTGACCGTCTGCGGGTGGAAGCCTATCTGGAAGCCGCCTACGCCAAGGCGTTCGACGGCCACATCCGCAGTCACTTCCCGACCCTGATCAGCGTGCAGGACAACGACGGCGTCATCCATGCCGCCGCCGGTTTCCGCTTCGCCGCCGACGCGCCGCTGTATCTCGAACATTATCTGGACGGACCGGTGGAGACCGCCATCGCGGCGACGCTCGGTGATCGCCCCCGCCGCAACCAGATCGCCGAGATCGGCAACCTGGCCTCGGAAAGCCCCGGCGCCTCGCTGTTCCTGTTCCTCGCCCTCGCGGCCCACCTCGACCGGCAGGGCTGCACCCACGCGGTGGCCACGGCCACGAAGCAGCTGCGCCGCAGCTTCGCGCGGGTCGGCTTCGCCACCAGGGGCCTGACCCGCGCGCAGGCCGAGCGCCTGCCCGACGGCGGCGCGGACTGGGGCGCCTACTACGCCCGTGACCCGGAAGTGCTGGTCGGCGCCATCGCCCCGGCCCTGCCCGCCCTGGCCAGCCTGCTGCTGGCGGATCCGATCCTAGACACCGACGTCACCCCCCGCCTGCATCCGGCCCTCCCGGGGAGCGTGGTCCAGTGAGCCGCGTCCTCGACGCGCTGACGCGCCATGCCGCCGCCACGCCCGCCGCAATCGCCCTCAGCGACGCGGACCGGACCTGGACCTACGCCGAGCTGGCAGAGGCCGTGGACGAAACGGCCGGCCAGCTGGAGGGGCTGTCGCCGCACTTCCGGGCCGGCGCGCCGGTGGCCATCGTGCTGGACAACAGTCCGGCCTGGGTCGTGCTCGATCTGGCCCTGGTCAGACTGGGCTGGCCCAGCCTGCCGATCCCGGCCTTCTTCACCCCGGCCCAGCGCAGCCATGTGCTGGCCGACGCCGGCGCGGGCCTGCTGATCGCGCCGGGCGAGGATGACGCCTCGATCGAGGCCGCCGGCGCCCGGCTGGGCGTCGCTCTGCTGGCCACGGCCCCGACCGACCTTCCCGAGGGCACGGCCAAGATCACCTACACCTCCGGCTCGACCGGCCAGCCCAAGGGCGTCTGTCTGTCGCAGGACCAGATGGAGGCGGTCGCCGCCTCGCTGGTCGAGGTCATCGGCGCCGACTACGCCGGCAAGCACCTGCCGCTGCTGCCGCTGTCGATCCTGCTGGAGAACGTCGCCGGCCTCTACACCACCCTGCTCGCCGGCGGCCGCTATCACGTTCTGCCGGCTGCCGACCTCGGCCTCGACAATCCCTTCCGGCCGGACCTCGCCAAACTGGCGGCCACGATCGCCGGCGAGAAGGCCACCAGCCTGATCCTCGTGCCCGAACTGCTGCGGGCGCTGCTGATGGTCATGTCGTTCGCCGGGGCGCGGTTCCCGGACCTCAGCCTGGTCGCCGTCGGCGGGGCCAAGGTGTCGCCCAAGCTGCTCGATCAGGCCGCCGCGCTCGGCCTGCCGGTCTACGAGGGCTATGGTCTTAGCGAATGCGCCTCGGTGGTCGCGCTGAACACGCCGGGCGCGCATCGCGCCGGCGCTGTCGGCAAGCCGCTGCCGCACCTGGACGTGACCCTGTCGGCGGACGGAGAGATCCTCGTCGGGCCCCGCCCCTTCCTCGGCTACGCCGGCGGGATGGTGAACGAAGGCGTCGTCGCCACCGGCGACATCGGCGGGCAGGACGCTGACGGTTTCCTGTCGATCGCCGGCCGGCGCGGCGCCACCATCATCACCGCCTACGGCCGCAACATCGCGCCGGAATGGGTCGAGAGCGAGCTGCTGGCCCAGCCGGAGATCCGCCAGGCCATCGTCTTCGGCGAGGCCCAGCCGGAGCTCGGCGCCCTGATCGTGCCGCTGATGCCCGACCTCGACGCGGCGACCCTCGCCCGGGCCGTGGAGCGGGCCAACGCCAACCTGCCCGCCTACGCCCGGGTCGCCCGCTGGCAGGTCCGCCCGCCCCTCGACCCCGAAGCCGGGGAACTGACCGGCAACGGCCGACCGCGCCGCGCCGCCATCCTCGCCAACCATCGCCCCTTCATCGAAGCCACCGAACAGGAGACCCAGCCGTGACCTTCTTCCAGCGACTGATCACCGAAACCGCCCCCGGCCAGCAGGCCCTGGCCTCCGTGCCGCAGATCCAGGACGGCCTGACCGGCGCGATCTCGCGCGAGACCTACATCGCCTACCTGACCGAGGCCTATCACCACGTGAAGCACACCGTGCCGCTGATGCAGGCGGCCAAAGCCGGGCTGGACGACGCCCACCAGCGCTTCCGCGACGCCCTCGACGAGTACATCGATGAGGAAACCGGTCACGAGGAGTGGATCCTCAACGATATCCGCAATTGCGGCGGCGACCCCGAGGCCGTGCGCAACGGAACGCCCCGCGCCGCGACCCAGGCGATGGTCGACTACGCCTACGACTACATCCGCCGGATCAATCCGATGGGCTTCTTCGGCATGGTGCTGGTGCTCGAGGGGACCAGCGTGCGGCTGGCGACCCAGGGCGCCGAGGCGGTGGCCAGGAACCTCGGCCTCGGCCCGCAGTGCTTCAGCTACCTGACCTCGCACGGCGCGCTCGACCAGGAACATCTGGTGTTCTTCCAGAATCTCATGGGCGAGGTCGACGATCCCGCCGACCAGGCCGCGATCATCGAGGTCGCCGGCGGCGTGTTCAATCTGTTCGCTGGCGTGTTCGCCGCCATCCCCCACACCCGCGAGGCCGCCCATGTCGTTTAAGGACAAGGATATCCTGATCACCGGCGGCTCCGGCGGCCTCGGCGCGCTGATCTGCAAACAGTTGGCGGCCGAAGGCGCGCGGGTCACGGTGCTGGACCGCATCGACTCCGACATCGCCGGACAGACGCTGAAGCACGACCTGGGCTCCGCGGCCGGGATCGAGGCTGCGGCGGCCGATGTCGGCCGTCGCCACTGGGACATTCTCATCAACCTCGCGGGCATCCAGCATTTCGGGCCGTTCGAGCGACAGTCGGCCGAGCACATGATGGCCAGCTACATGGTCAACCTCGTCGCGCCGGTCCGGCTGGCGCAGGCGGTGCTGCCGAAGATGAAGGCCGAGGGGCGGGGTCAGATCGTCAACATCGGCTCGATCTTCGGCTCGATCAACTTCGCCCATTTTGTCACCTATTCCAGCGCCAAGGCCGGCCTGCGCGGCTTCAGCCAGGCGCTGCGGCGCGAACTGACGGGGACCGGCATCGACGTGACCTACGTCGCGCCACGCGCTGTCCGCACGCCGCTCAATACCCCGGCGGTGATGGAGTTCGCCAGGCTCACCCACATGAACATGGACGAGCCCAAGGCCATCGCCCGGCGCATCGTCGCCGCCGTCCGGGCGCGTCGCCAGGATGTCTACTTCGGCTTCCCCGAAAGCCTGTTCGTTCGCATCAACGCCCTGCTTCCGGGGCTCGTCGATCGCGCCCTGTCGGCCAACGACCGCAAGGCCGTGGCGATGTTCGCCCGCTGATACCAAGGACCATTTCCATGAAACTCACTCCGATCCTGCTCGCCCTGGCGCTGGGCTTCAGCGCCGCCGCGCCGGCCCTCGCCCGCGACGCCGCCTTCGATACCCGGGTCGACGGCCTGGCCCACGGCTGGGACCATGTGAACTTCGAGATCCACGACAAGCCGGCGCAGGCCGCCGCCGCCGCGAAGCTGGCCGCCCAGGCCGACGCCCTGGCCCACCAGTTCCCGGCCCGCGCCGAGCCGCTCGTCTGGGAGGCCATCGCCCTGTCGACCGAAGCCGGCGCCAAGGGCGGCCTCGGCGGTCTGGCCCTCGCGAAGGAAGCGAAGGCCCTGCTCGAGCGCGCCGAACACATCAACCCCGCGGCGCTGGGCGATGGCTCGGTCTACACCAGCCTGGGGTCGCTTTACGCTCAGGTTCCGGGCTTCCCGGTCGGCTTCGGCGACCCGGCAAAGGCCCGCGCCTATCTGCTCAAGGGGATCGCCGCCAACCCGAACGGCCTGGACAGCAACTTCTTCTACGCCGACTTCCTGTTCCGTCAGGGGCAGTACGCGGGCGCCGTGAAGGCGTTGGAAAAAGCACTCACCGCCCCGCCCCGACCCGGCCGTGAAATCGCCGACCGCGGGCGTCGCGCCGAAGCCCAGGCATTGCTGGAGAAGGCTCGCCAGAAGCTGAAGCATAGCTGAAGCGAGGGGGCCGCCATGGAAAGTGGTTCAACGGCAGATGCGCGCCGATTGGGCTAGCTGGTGACCGGTCCGGCCAGCAGGCCGATGAGGGCGCCGGCCCGGGCCAGGCAACCCGGACCGGGCCCGTGACCTCGTCAGTCGGGGGCGGGGCCCCGGCCGAGCGCCGCCGCGATCTCGGCGTGGCGGGCGCGGGTGATGGTGTAGGAGGCGAAGATCAGCAGGGCGGCGACCGCGATCACCGCCGCGACCGGCCCCCAGATCATCACCAGGCGGATCTGCATCTCGGGTGGCAACACCGCCCCGACGGTCCGGCCGACATCCTTAGGGAAGTGGACCAGGTCAAGCGCCACCCCCGCGACCATCACCCCGAGGCCCGTCGCCGCCTTGTTGGCGAACCCGAGGCCGGCGAAGTAGAGCCCCTCGCGACGGCGGCCGAACAGATGCTCATGCTCGTCGGCGGCGTCAGCCATCATCGAGGGATAGGCGACCGAGACGAACCCCGTGCCGATCCCGGCGACGAAGGAATTGATCTGCATCGGCAGCAGGGCGGCGTCGCCGAGCGGCAGCCAGACGCCGGTCAGCATCGCCCCCTGCAGCACCAGCCAGTTGGCGATCAGCAGGCCGAAGCCGACGACGACCACGACCTTCTTCTCCAGCACCTTCTGGAGCGCCGGCGCGGCCGAAACGCCCAGCAGGATGCCGACCAGATAGGCGTATCCGATGAACTGGATCAGCTCGCTCTTCATGCGCCAGACGAAGACGAAGGCGTGGTTGTTGAGACTGGCGTTCAGGCCGAGGGCCGTGAACAACACCACGGCGGAGATGAACAGCAGGCGGAACGAGCGGTTGGCGAAGATCTCAGCGACCTCGCCGGGCAGGCGTCTCCACATGGTCGAGGCAACCTGATCCGGCTGCGGCAGGCTCGCGGCGTAGCGGCGCACGCCGAGGCAACAGAGCGTCATGCAGACCAGCAGGAAGCCCGCCACCGACCAGCCGAAGCCGGGATAGCCCTGCGGCTGCTGCAGGCCGCCATGGGCGAAGAACACCGAATAGCCGACGGCGGTGATGATCACCGCCGACACGATGCCGGCGAACGCGCGATACATGACAACGCTGGTGCGTTCGCCGTAGTCGGTCGCCATCTCGGCGCCGAGGGCGATGTAGGGCACGTTGAAAAGCGAGATGGCGCTGCGCGCGGCCACAGACATCGCCGCCAGCCAGCCGAACAGGGCCCACTGCCCCAGGCCCGCCGGCGGGGAGAACAGCAGTCCGATCGATACCGCGATCAACGGCGCCGCAAGGATCATCAACGGAAGGCGCCGTCCCAGACGCGACTTCAGATTGTCCGACCAGGAGCCGACGACCGGATCGACGACGGCGTCGAAGGCCAGACTGACCGCCAGCGCGGCGCCCACCAGCGCACCGGACAGACCGAGCACCGCTGAATAGTAGAAGAAGATGAAGCCGATGGCCGCGTCGAAACCGCCGTTCTGGGCGGCCTGTCCCAGGCTGTAGGCGAGCTTGACGAGCACCGGCGGCTTGAGCGGCGGCCCGGCGATGGACGGTGCGACGGTCGTCAAGATCTTCTTCCCCAATGGTTCGGGCGGATATCGTCCGCCTCTCTGTGCGACTCGCCCCGGGGCGAACGCCGATCGCGCATCCTAACCCCGTTCCGCCGGCGCGAAACCAAGGGCGCGTCGGCGCTGCCCCCGCCGCCAGACCGTCGGCGCGACACGGCCCCCGGCGGGGATATCCGCGCCAGGCCCCGAAGGCGCGGCCGCGGCTTGCGTTTGCCTGGCCCTTTCGATCGCTTCAGGCCACGCGCCAGTGCTAGGCTGGGTCGCCGAACCCCCGGGGACCCACATGCCTGACCTGCTGATTCCTGCCGCGATCATCCTGGGGCCCGTCATGATGGTGGCCCTCGCCAGCCTGGTCCGGCGATCCGCGCGGTTCCGGTGGGCCAACGTCTTCAAGCTCTACCTGACCCTGCTGTTCGGCTTCTTCGGCGTCTACGGCCATATCCTGCACCCGCAGTCGGTGGTGGAGCTCATTCCTCCGTTCTTTCCGCTGCGGGTCGAGTCCAGCTATGCAAGCGGCGTGCTCGAGCTGGCGTTCGCGATCCTGATCTGGACGCGTTGGGCCCGGATCACCGGCTGGGCGATCATCGCCTATCTGGTGCTGGTCCTGCCATTCAACATCTATGGCTGGACCGTCGCGACCAATGTGCCGAGCTATGCCAATTCGCCCTGGTACCTGTGGATCCGCATCCCGATGCAGGCGGTGTTCATCGCCTTCGCCTGGTTCGGAACCCGGGACCGAAGGGCTCAGTCCGCCTGACGTCGCGACGGCGCAGATTGGGCCCTGCCCTCTTGCCACCATCGATTTTCCGTTGGACTGACGGGGCGTCACACAGCCTCAATCACCCGCACGCCTTCGCGCCATCCCAGGGTCACACATGCAGTTCGACGACGTCATCCGCGGCCGCCGCAGCATCCGCGGTTACAAGCCCGACCCGGTGCCCCGGGCGCTGATCGAGGAAATCATTGGTCTGGCGATGCGCGCGCCGTCGTCGATGAACACCCAGCCGTGGAACTTCTACGTCGTTACCGGCGAACCGCTGAACCGCATCCGCGCCGGCAACACCGAACGGACCCTGGCCGGGGTCCCGCAATCGCGAGAGTTCCGCACGGGTCAGGCCTTCGCGGGTCCGCATCGCGACCGGCAGGTCGGCGTCGCCAAGCAGCTGTTCTCCGCGATGGGCATCGCGCGCGACGACGCGGACATGCGTCAGGACTGGGTGTTGCGGGGCTTCCGCCAGTTCGACGCGCCGGTCTGCATCATCGTCACCTATGACCGCGTGCTGGACGGCAGCGACGATACGCCGTTCGATTGCGGCGCGGTGGCGACCAGCCTGGTCAACGCCGCCTGGTCGCGCGGGCTGGGCGCCGTGATCAACAGCCAGGGCATCATGCAGTCGCCTGTGGTGCGTGAACACGCCGGCATCGCCGATGACCAGATCATCATGAAGAGCATCGCGCTGGGCTGGCCGGACGAGACCTTCCCCGCCAACGCCGTCGTCTCCGAACGCAAGTCCGTCGACGAGGCCGCGGTGTTTGTCGGCTTCGACGCCCCGGCCGGTGACTGATTGGGGGGGGGCAGGTCGCTCCCCGCCGCCAGACGGTTTTCTCGGACGGTCGGGTTCTGACCGGACATCCCCGTCCCGGGGCTGAGATAGCGCGACGGCGATCGCCACCGCCGCGGCGCCTGCCGTAAGCGTGGCCGCCTCAGCCCGCCTCTCGTTTCGCCGGCGGCGGCCGTTGCGCCGTTGGCTCGACGATCCTCCCGTCCCGCAGGGTGACCCGCCGCGTACAGCGCGCCGCGACATGCTCGTCGTGGGTGCAGATCAGGAAGGTGGCCCCGTCTTCGCGGTTGACCTCCTTCATCAGGTCCAGAACCTGATCGGCCGACGCGCGGTCAAGCGCGCCGGTCGGTTCATCGGCCAGGATGAGTTCCGGCCGGTTCATCAGCGCGCGCGCGATCGCCACCCTCTGCTTCTGGCCGCCGGACAGGCGGGTCGCCGGAAAATCCATGCGGTCCTCGAGGCCGACGCGCGCAAGCAGTTCGCGCGCCCGGCGCCGCATGGCGTCCGACAGCCCCCCGGCCGGCGCGGCCGCCGGGAAGGCGACATTTTCGGTCGCTGTGAAGTCGGGCAGCAGGTGATGAAACTGGAAGACAAAGCCAAGGCGGCGGTTGCGAAACAGCGTGCGCCTCGCGTCCGACAGGCTCTCCACCCGCTCCCCGGCGATTTCGAGGGTTCCGGCGGTCGGCCGCAGCAGCAGGCCCATGATCGAGAGCAGGGTCGACTTGCCGGATCCGGAGGCGCCGAGCAGGGCGGTCAGTTCTCCCGGGCCGAGTTGCAGATCGACGTCCTTGAGCACTGACGTCTGCTCGTCGCCGTTGTGAAAGGTCATGTCGATGCCGCGCGCGTCGAGGAGCGTCGTCATTGCTGGATGGCGTCCAGCGGATCGAGGCGGGCGGCCGACCTTGCCGGCGCGACAGAGGCCAGCACCGCACCGACCGTGGTCAGGACCATCGCGGCCAGATAGCCGCCCTGCTCCGGCGCGATCGGAAGCATCGGCGTGCCGTCAGGTCGGGTCAGGCCCGCCAGCAGCCGACAGAGGCCGTAGCCGATGCCGCAGCCGGCGAGCCCGCCGATCAGGCCGATCATCAGTCCCTGGAGGATAAAGACGGAGGAGACAAAGCCCCCGGACACGCCGAAGGCCCGCATGATGCCGATCTCGCTGCGTCGCCGATAGGTGGACAGCACCAGTGCGCTGGCGATGCCGATGATGATCGAGACCAGGGAAAACAGCTGGATCAGCGAGCCGGTCTGGGCCTGCGCGGTCAGCGCGTCATCGAGGCTCAGATTCTTGTCCTGCCAGGGCGTGGCCCGCAGGCCGGTAGCGCCTTGCAGAAAGGCCGCCAGCGGACGCGCGCCCTGCGGATCGACGAGCTTGATCTCGATGTTGGTCACCCCCTCCGGAAGCAGGAACAGGGGGCGCGCCAGCGATAGCGACATATAGGCCACCCGCTCGTCGACGGCCTGTACCCCCGTCTTGAAAACCCCCTGGACGGTCAGGAGACGCTCGACCCCGCGGTCGGTCCGCAGCAGCACCGGCTGGCCGGGGGACAGGCCAAGGTCGCCGGCCAGACGATCGCCGATCAGGATCCCGCCCGCTTCGAGATTGGCGTCGCCCCCGACCAGCATCGTGCTGATCGGCGTGATCGCGTCGAGTCCCTCCGGGTCGACGCCCGTGACGGATACCGGGGCGGCGGCTTCACCCTTCGACAGGAACGCGCTTCCCTGGATCTGCGGATTGACGGTCGCGACGGACGGCTGCTGCTTCGCAAGCGCCACGGTCGAGGACCACTCGCGGATCTGTTGTCGCTGAAAGGTCGAGACCAGGGCGACGGCCTCGGTATCGACGCCCTGTCCGCCCAGAACCCTGGCGATCCGCGTGGCCGGTTCAAGGGTCACATGGGCGCTGTTGGCGGTGACCTGGGCGGTCAGCAGGATCGCGAGACCCTGGATGAGCGCCGTGATGAACACGAAGATCGTCACGCCCAGCGCAACACCCGAGACAAGCAAGGTGGTCTGCAGGGGATTGGAGAACAGGTAGCGCCGGGCGACCGTGAAGGCGAACATGTCGTTACCCGGCCGGCCCGGCGGCGATCGCCCGGGGGCGCACGTGATCGCCGGGACGGACCTTGCCCGGACTCACGATGATCCGGTCGCCGGGCGAGAGCCCGCTTTCAACAATGGCGTTGAGCGACGGCCAGCGCAGGATGGTGACGCCGCGAAGGCGGGCGATGTCGTCCGCGTCCACCACATAGACCTTCGGGTCCGTGGCGGCGTCGATCACCGCCGTTCTGGGAACGACCAGACTGTTCGCACGGCGGTCCACGACAATACTGACATCGATCGAGCGGCCAGGCGCGAGCGCTGGACCATCCAGGGCGGCCAGCTTGACCAGACGGCCGCCCGTCGCGCTGTCGACCTGCGGCGACACCTCGGTGACCCGCGCCGCGAACGGCGCCTCGGTTCCGGTCAGGACAGCCCTGGCTGAAAGGCCCGGCCGCAAGGCGTCAGCGTAGCTTTCATCGACCTGGGCTTGAATCTCCGTCCCCTGGAGAGACCCGAGCACGAACAGGGTTGTCGTCGGCAGGACGACCTGGCCGTTGTCGATCGGGCGCAAGAGAACGATGCCCGCCATGGGCGCGCGCACGGTGAACTGTCCGGCCAGGTCTGCCGCGCCCGCCATCGTCGCGGTCGCGGCGTCCAGGTTCGCTTCGGCCGCCTGCAGCGTGGCGCGCGCTTCGTCGAGCGCCGCCCGGGTCGCGAAGCCCTTTTCCATCAGGATGCGGGTGCGGTTGAACACCAGCTGGGCGCGCTGGCGTTCAGCGCGGGCCGCCCGGACCCGGGCCGCTCCGACGTCGGTCTGCGCCTCCTCGACGGTGGCCTTTATGATGGCCAGAGGCTCGCCCTCGGCGACGCGATCCCCATCATCGTGCAGCAGGCGGATGACCTGACCCGGATTCGGCGAGCGGACATCCAGCAGATCGGCGGGTCGCGCGCGGCCGACAACCGCCAACACGCGCTCCACGGTCGAGGGCCTGACGACGAGGATCTCGACCGTCGGCGGCCGGGTGACCCACAAGACGATTCCCGTCGCCAGGGCCGCTGAGGCGAACAGGGCCAGACCGATCCAGAGGTTGCGGGTCCGCCGTCCAGCCGGCGGAGCGGACGGGCCGTCCGCTGGACTGGAGGGGGCCGAGAGGCGTTGCTCTGCCACTAGGCCTGACGCCGCCGTGGCCGCGCGACGCCGACGGGGCTGGATTTCGGCGGGTCGGTCAGGGTGCGGGCTTGCGGCATGGCCGGACGAACGCCTGAACGGTCATTCGGTTGCATCGGGACGGCTATCCCGCCCGCGCCGTCGGTCCCCTGCTGGAGACGGCTCGACGGTCGCCTGTCCCCGCCGCCAGACGCCTCGGGGGTCTCCGCCGCCCAGGCCAGGCGGCGGGGTGGATGTCGCCGCTAGCCGCCCGGGTGCAGGCCCGGCGCTTCCTGGCCTGTGCGGGCGACATACTCCGCGTAGCCGCCGCCGTACTGGTGGGCGCCGTCGGGGGTCAGTTCCAGCACGCGGTTGGACAGCGCCCCGAGGAAATGGCGATCGTGGGAGACGAACAGCATCGTTCCCTCGAAGTCCGCCAGGGCCGCGACCAGCATCTCCTTGGTCGCCATGTCGAGGTGGTTGGTCGGCTCG
>CANJYY010000045.1 GCA_947479185.1 Caulobacteraceae bacterium | reverse complement strand
GCTCGCCGATCTAGGGTTGTCCGATCGAGCCGAGCACCGGCCGGCCCTCATGGCGCAGGCCGATCAGGGTGGTCCACAGCGGCAGGCCGGCGATGAAGGCGCGGGTGCCGTCGACGGGATCGAGCACCCAGACGAACTCTGCGTCCGGGCGGTCCTCGCCGTATTCCTCGCCGATCACCCCGTGGTCGGGATAATGGGCGGCGATCATCTCGCGGATGGCCCGCTCCGCGCCCTTGTCGGCCTCGGTCACCGGGTCGAAGCCGCCGTGCAGCTTGTTCTCCAGCCCGTGGTCGGACCGGAACAGCGGCAGGATGGCGCCGGCCGAGGCGCGGTTGAGCGCGATCAGGAAGGCGTCGAATTCGGCGAGACGGTCTGCGGAGAGGGTCATGCCCAAGCGTTAGCCGGGGCCGGGTCCCTCAACAAGGTCCCCAGGGACAGACACCGGCAGGTGTCTGTCCCGAACGGGGGCTCGGGCAGGGTGCGTCCTTCGACACGCGGCCCGCGGCCGCTGCTCAGGATGACGCACACCGCTGCACGTCATGGTGAGCAGCACCCGGAGGGTGCGTGTCGAACCACGCAAACTCAGGCCGCGTCGGTCTCGCCGTTGAGCGACTTGGCCAGGTCGAGCAGGCGGCGACGGGGCCGCTCCCCGAGCTGGTAGTAGGCGCGGATCAGGTCGAGGGTTTCCTTGCGGGCGAACATCTCGCCGCCTTCGCCGGAGGTCTCGCTCTGCAGTTCGCGGCGGTCCGCGTCGGACAGGCCGTCGTAGAAGTAGCCGACCGGCACTTCGAGGGCCTCGGACAGCTGCCACAGGCGCGAGGCCGAGATGCGGTTCGCGCCGCACTCGTACTTCTGGATCTGCTGGAAGCGGACCCCGACCGTGCCGGCCAGCTGCTGCTGGGTCAGGCCGAGGAGTCGGCGACGGCGGCGAAGCCGCTTGCCGAGGTGAACGTCGATATCGTTGCCCATGGGCTGTCGCCCCCGTGTTGTTGCACCCGCGACTGTTCCGAAACGAAACGGTCTGACCTGAAAGCCGCAAGTCGCGCGCCAAGCGATCCGGGCCTGTGGACAAGCACCTGTCGGGGGATCATCCCCGGCGCGATTTCCACTCATCTCCAAAGCGCGCTAGGTAGGCCCGATGGGTGACAAGCGCATTTCATTCGGTCAGGACCTTGCCTGGAGGCTCGAGGCCGTCCTGTTTGATGTCTTTACCTTCCTGTTGCGGCTGCTGCCGGTGGACGCGGCCTCCTGGCTGGGCGGGGCGCTGGCCCGGGCCATCGGGCCGCTGACGAAGACCCACCGCATCGCCGAGCAGAACCTGCGCCTGGCCTTCCCGGAAAGGGACGCCGCCTGGCGCGCGCGGATCCTCGACGCGCAATGGGACGGCAACGGCCGCACGATCGCGGAATTCCCGATGATGGACCGCCTGCTGCCCTCGACCGGCCGGGTCGAGATCGTGGGTGGCGAGCGGCTGGCCGAAATCGCGAAGGGCGACAGGCCGGTGGTGTTCGTTTCGGGCCACTTCTCGAACTGGGAAGTCATGCCGGCGGCGATCGTCAATTCGGGGATCAACTGCGAGATCACCTACCGGGCGGCCAACAATCCCTACGTCGACCGGCGCATCCGCGACAGCCGCAAGCGCTACGGCGTCAAGCTGTTCGCGCCCAAGGGCGGCGACGGCGCGCGCGAGATGCTGGAGGCGCTCGGCAAGGGCGTGTCGGTTGCTCTGATGAACGACCAGAAGTTCAACCACGGCGGCGTGGCGGCGCCGTTCTTCGGCCGCATGGTCATGACGGCGCCGGGGCCGACGCGCCTGGCGCTGCGCTTCGACACGGTGCTGCAGCCGATGTCGGTTCAGCGGACAAGGGGCGCGCGGTTCCGCGCCGTGGTGCATGAGCCGATCGTCCTGGAGCGCACCGGCGACCGCACAGCCGACATCGAGGCCGGCGTCCGCCGCGTCACCGCCTTCGTCGAGGCGCAGGTGCGCGAACATCCCGAGGAGTGGTTCTGGGTCCACAAGCGCTGGCCCAACGAGGCCTACGCCGATCTGGAAGCGGCGGACGGCTGAGATCCCTGCAAAGCCGCTCATCCCGGCGAAGGCCGGGACCCAGGCTTTTTCAGAGCTTCGGCTGACGAATCAGGCATGGCGAAACGCTGACCCGAAAAGTGAGCTGCTGTTTCAAAAACACCTGGGTCCCGGCCTTCGCCGGGATGAGCGGAGGAGGGGGGCGCCCGCTCCCTAGAGCGCCGCGGTGGCCTGTTGCGGGGCGTCATCGATGCCGCGGCGGCTCGGGCCGAAATAGTCGTCGGTGCGCACGAACTGGCGGGCGTGGAACACCACGGCGTTAATCCTGTCGATAATCGAGCGGGCTGTCACCGGCTTGACCACCAGCTCGGTCACCCCGGCGTCGCGCGCCTCGACGACGCGCGGCCGGTCGGCGAAGCCGGTCATCATGATGATCGGCAGGTAGGGGTTGCGGCTGTCCTTGGCGTTGCGGATCATGCGGGTGAATTCGACGCCGTCGATCGGCTCCATGTGGAAATCGACGATGGCGATGTCGGCCGGCCAGTCGCGCAGGGCCTGCAGGCCCTCGGCCCCGTCCCGGGCCTCCCGCACTTCATGAATGCCGACACCCTTGAGGATGGTCGAGACAATGGCGCGCATATGCTGGTTGTCGTCCACCAGCAGCACCTTCAGCGCACCCAAACCCGAATTCATCAAGTCCTCAATCCCTGCGCCGGGACATGGCCGACGCCTTGTTCTGATACCGGCATCAATAGGGGCGCGCACCCTACCGAAAGGTTACCTCAGAATGGGGGCCTTAACCCTGTCATGAGCGTCGGATCGAGGTTCCGCCCGCGCCATTTCATCCGCCAGCACAGGTGGGGACCGGTGGCCCGCCCGGTCATGCCGACGGCGCCGATGACCTGACCGGCTCTAATCCTGTCGCCGGCCCGCACATCGAGGCGCGACTGGTGCAGATAGACGGAAATCAGGCCCTGGCCGTGGTCGATCATCGTCAGCCCGCCCTCGAAATGCATCGCGGGACTGGCCAGCGCCACGACGCCGTCCGCGGGGGCCATGATCGCCGCGCCGGCCGGCGCGGCCAAGTCCGCCCCATAGTGGGGCGTCTGGGGAATGCCGTTGAGAATCCGCTGCCCGCCGAACCGGGCGCTCAGCCGCCAGGTCTTCAGCGGCATGGCGAAGCCGCCCCGGAAACCGTCCTCGTCCATGCGGCTGGCGAAGCCGGCGGCCTTCAGCGCGGCCTCGGCCTTGATACGCTCCAGCAGCACCGGATCGGTCGGCGCGACCAGGTCCTGGCGCAGGCCGCTGATCCGCTGCACGTCGAAGTCGCCGGACGCGATGGTCAGGGTTTCTGCCGCCGTCCCCAGTTCGGTCTCGACGGTCACGACGGTCAGGGGCGGGGCGTCGCGATCGAAGCCGACGAAGAAGTAGCCGGCCGCCGAGGCGGTTCCGACCGACTCGTCGTCGACATAGATCTTCGCCCGCGGATCGGTCAGGCCGATGGCGCAGCCGCCCTGACGATAGCGTCCGGCCAGACGCAGGGTCGGTCCGACAGCCAGCGCCGGCCCGGCCAGCCCGGCGAGCGCCAGGCCGCCGAGCAGCGCGCGACGGTTCAGGGGTTCAGCTCCTGCCAGCGCTTCAGCGCCTCGGCGGGGCCGGCGTAGGCTTCCTGCACCTCGGCGTTCCAGTAACGCAGGGCCTCCAGCGGGATCATCACGCCGCTGACGGCGCAGACCACATGGCGGCCGGGCTTGAGCACGGCGTATTCGCCGTCCCCGTAATGCAGGGTGGCGAGGTCTCGTCCGAGGTCGCGATCATAGGCGTTCATGGGGACAATGTAGCGGTTCGGGGGCGGCTAGAACAGACCGGGCTGTCTGACTGGAGATCCCCAAGAAATCCGCTCATCCCCGCGAAAGCGGGGACCCAGGCTTTTTCAGCGCTTCGGCGCACCGGTCAGGCATGGCCATCGGCTAACCCGAAAGGTGAGCCGCTGCTTCAAAAACACCTGGGTCCCCGCTTTCGCGGGGATGAGCGGAGGGAAGGTGGATGTCAGAACAGATCACCCTGTCCCGCCGGCGGCGAGACCGCCTTCTTGGGCGCGGGACGCGGCGCGGCCGGGGCGGGCGGGGCAGGGGGAGGGGCCCCCGCGCCGTCGATCACCGCCTCGCGGGTCATGTCCTCGAACATCAGATGCACAGCCTCGCCGGCGGTCAGCTCGGCGCCGTTGCGGGCCAGCGAGCCGTCGGCGCGCGTCAGCAGCACGAATCCGGGCCGGGGCGGGCGCTTGGGATTGAGCGTCTGGCGCAGCTTGTCGAGCGCGGCCAGCCTCGTCTCCTCGACCTTCAGCCGGCGCGGGATGGCCGCGTTGAGCCGCAGGTTCACCGCGTCCAGCCGCGATGACAGCTGCTCGGTCCGCCGCTGCAGCAGCGCCGGGCGCAGCGGCGCCGAGGTCTGGGCCAGCCGCCGCGCCTGGACGTCGACATTGCGCCGCAGGCCCATGGTCAGGTGGCTGCCGGCGTAGTCCAGCCGCTGGCGGGCCATCGCGAGAATGTCGGCCGGCCGGGGCAGGCCGCGCGACAGGGCGGTCAGCCGGCCGCGCCGGTCCTCCAGCATCCGCCCGCCGGCCGTGGCCAGCCGCCGGTCATAGTCCGCCGTCAGGGCCTTCAGCTCCGACAGCACGGGCGTGGCCATCTCGGCGGCGGCCGTCGGGGTCGGCGCGCGCCGGTCGGAGACGAAGTCGATCAGGGTGGTGTCGGTCTCGTGGCCGACGGCCGAGATCAGCGGGATCGTGCTCTCGGCCACCGTCCGGGCCAGGGCCTCGTCGTTGAACGCCCAAAGGTCCTCGACCGAGCCGCCGCCCCGGGCGACGATCAGGATGTCGGGCCTTGGCACGGGCCCGTCCGGCGTCATGGCGTTGAAACCGCGAATCGCCGCGGCCACCTGTCCGGCGGCGGCGTCGCCCTGGACCACCACCGGCCAGACCACGACCCGGCAGGGCCAGCGGTCGCGGATGCGATGAAGAATGTCGCGGATCACCGCCCCGGTCGGGCTGGTGATCACCCCGACCACGGCCGGCATGGTCGGCAGGCGGCGCTTGCGGTCGGCCGCGAACAGCCCCTCCGCCGCCAGCTTCTGTTTCAGCCGCTCCAGCTGCGCCAGCAGGGCGCCGACCCCGGCGGCCTCCATGCTCTCGATGACGATCTGATAGCGGGATCCGGCGGGGAAGGTGGTGATCCGCCCGGTGACGATCACCTCCAGCCCTTGCTCGGGCCGCACCGACAGGCCGCGCACGCTGCCCTTCCAGACGACGCCGTCGATGGCGGCCTTGTCGTCCTTGATGGTCAGATAGACGTGGCCGCTGGCGTGGTGGGTGACCTTGCTCAGCTCCCCGCGCAGCCGCACGAAGCCATAGGCGTCCTCCAGCGTCCGCTTGAGGGCGAAGGCCAGTTCGGACACCGAATAGGCCTGGGCGTTTGAGGTCGTCGTTTCAGGATCGCTCACCGGGACACCATAGCCACGCTCCCGAGTCGGACGAAACCCGCCCTGTACGTTCCGAGCCTTGGACCTAGATCGACGGGTACAGACAGAGGAGTTCGATCATGCGTGCGTCCCTGCTCGGCCTCGGCGCCGTTCTGATCCTGACGGCTCCGGCGCTCGGCGCCGATGATCCGGTCGCCGGCCGCTGGAAACTTCAGGCGAAGGTCCAGTCCTTCGCCTTCACCCTGACCTGTGATTTTACGCGGTCGGGGGCGACGCTCGGCGGGACCTGCGTCGACGGCGGCTCCGGCAAGACGCATCCCCTGACCCGTGGGCGGGTCGAGGGCGACGCAGTGACCTGGAGCTACCAGTCGAGTTTTCTGGGCAAGCCGTTCAGCGCCAACTACGCCGGACGTCTGACGGGCTCCACCCTGACCGGAGTTGTGGAGGCAAGCGGCCGCTCGGGGCCGTTCACCGCCACGCGCTGACGATCTAGATGTAGCGGCGCAGCGACCGGGCCAGCTCCGTCGGGCCGGTCTTCTTCTTGCCGGACTGCGGCTGCTGGTAGGCGACCTGGGCGTGTTCACGGCAGTAGGGGCCGATCTCGCCGTTGCGGCGGCCGCAGAAGGTGAAGCCGTCGCTGGACGGATCGCCGATCGGCCACTTGCACATGTGGGCGCCGAGCGTCAGCACGGTGGCGCTGCCGGGCTCTTCCAGACGGTGCACGGGCACGGGCATGGGGGCCGTGCGGACTTCTTCGGTGACCACGCGGCGCGGGGCGGCCGGGACGGTCGCCACCGGACGGGCGGGGCGCGGAGCCTTGAACACCGGACGGGCCGGCTGCGACGGCGCGGCCCGGCCCGAAAGGCCCAAGCGGTGCACCTTGCCGATGACGGCGTTGCGGGTGACCCCGCCCAGTTGCTTGGCGATCTGGCTGGCCGACAGGCCGTCGAGCCAGAGCTTCTTCAGCGTCGCAACGCGATCGTCGGTCCAGCCCATGATCCAACCCTCTGCTAAAGAAGGGCGACAAACGCCCCCGCGCTGTCTGACCCTACATATTGTGTTTGAGACGCCCCTCGGACGCCTGCTCTACAACATATCGTAAACCTTCTGTTAACCGACACAATAGGCGCCATCCAGCTGTCCACAGGAACCAGATGTTGAATCGGCCTCGTCTCCCTCCCCCTCGTGGGGAGGGTGGACGGGCGAAGCCCGGCCGGGTGGGGGATCGTGACGCCACTTCGCCGGCGCCGCGTCCGTCACCCGCGGCCCCACCCTGACAGGGCTTTCGCCCTGTCTGTCCCTCCCCATGAAGGGGAGGGAGGACGAGCGGCGTCTTGCGCTTCCGCCCCGCCGGGCGCACCTAGGGGCGCATGAAAGACATGGCCGAAAGCGTCCTTCCGCCGCAGCCGCGCGACTATGCGGGCTTCAACTGGACCGGGTTCAGCACCCTCTACCTCAAGGAGGTCCGCCGCTTCTGGAAGGTGGGCATGCAGACGGTCGCCGCCCCGGTGGTCACGACCCTGCTCTATATGATGGTCTTCGTGGTGGCCGTGCGCGGCGCCTCGCCGCCGATCCATGGCGTGCCGTTCGCGGAATTCATCGCGCCGGGCCTGATCATGATGGCCATCGTCAACAACGCCTTCGCCAACTCCTCCTCCAGCCTGCTGCAGGCCAAGATGATGGGGCTGACCTCGGACTTCCTCACCCCGCCGCTGTCCTCCCTGGAACAGGTGCTTGCCTTCATGCTCGGCGCGGCGACGCGCGGCGTGGTGGTCGGCATCGTGACGGCCGTCACCATCTCGCTGCTGCCGTTCACCGGCCTGCACGTCGCCCATCCCTGGGCGGTGATCTATTTCGCGGTCGGCGCCGCGCTGATGCTGGGCCTGGTCGGCATCGCCACCGGCCTGTGGGCCGAGAAGTTCGACCACCTGGCGGCGATCACCAACTTCCTGATCATGCCGATGACCTTCCTGTCGGGCACCTTCTATCTCGTCGACCGCCTGCCCGAGCCGTTCCGCTCGCTGAGCCACTACAACCCGTTCTTCTACCTGATCGACGGCTTCCGCTATGGCTTCATCGGCGAAGCCGACGGCGACCTGCGGGTGGGCGTGGCGCTGACCGCGGTGCTGGTGGCGGCGCTGTTCGCCTGGTGCTGGCGGGTGTTCGTGACGGGCTGGCGGCTGAAGACCTGATCTTCCTCTCCCGTGAGGGAGAGGGGGACCCGGCTTTCGGGCTTTCGGGGACAGGATAACCTGTCCCCTGAAATTCCCCTGAAATTCCAGCCCGCTCCTAACCTCAGCCACACCTCGGCGCGAGCCTGAAGCGCCCGCCGGCCAGGTTTCCCGTGCGGATGACGTAGCCGCCCTGGGGGGCCGGCGTGAGCACGAGCCAGAAATCCACATCCTCCCGCATCTGACCATGCGAGACGCCGTGCGCCGGGACGAGGCGCCGCGCCTCCTTGCCGCGCAGGACGCGTTTGATGCTCACCCTCATGTCGTATCGGCTGCTGCCGGGCAGGTCGCCCGGGCCGGTCACGTCCGTGGACTGGATCGTCCGCACCCGCCCGATGACGACCACCTCGTCGCAGCGGTAGGCGACGCGGCCGCTGTCTTCAGCGGCGGTCCCGGGGCGGACGCCCAGTCCGAGCAGCGCGAAGAGAGCCAACAGCGAATGACGGATCATCTTCATGGATGCAGCCTATGCGCGTTGTTCTCCGCGCGCCACGCCTGAACAGGGACAGACACCTTTAGTATCTGTCCCGATCCTGTTCACCGCACCGTTTCCTTCTCCTTCGGCGCCGACACCTTCACCGGCCTGCTCTGCGCCTTCGGCTTGGGCAGCAGGCGGAACCGCGACTGGCACCAGGCGAAGTCGATGCCGATGTCGAGCAGGGCGTCGGACCGCCCGCACGGGCAGGCGAAGTCCATCACCGTCCAGACCCGGTAAGTCTCTCCGGCGACAAGCGGCACGGCCTGGCCGGTCACATGGTTCGGCGCGGCGTTGACGCACAACACCAGATCGCCCGGCCCGACGGCGTCACTCATGAGCTTCCATTCCTTGTCGTTGAGGGAAGTCTAGACCCGGAGCCTCGACGGGCAAGGGGCGGCTATCCCCTCCCGCCGGTTGCGGCTCGCTCAATCCTCTCCCGCGCGGGAGAGGATTGCCACACCCGCCCGCCGCCAACCCCGATTTCTTGACATTCCACCCGTCCCCGGTGAGAAGCCTTAAGCTTCCCGTCCCCGTGCAGACCGCCCGGGGACGTCTTCTCTTTTGGGAGGCGACCTTGACCACCCCGACCGCTCCGACCGCGACCCCCGACCACATCATGGGCGTGTACAATCGCGCCCCGCTGGCGGTTGACCGAGGCCTCGGCGCGCGCCTGTGGGACGTTGATGGCGTCGAGTATCTCGACTGCGTCGCGGGCATCGCCACCAATGGCCTGGGCCACTGCCATCCGCGCCTCGTCGAAGTGCTGAAAGAGCAGGCCGACAAGCTCTGGCATGTGTCGAACATCTTCCGCATCCCGGGCCAGGAGGCCCTGGCCACCCGGCTGACCGACGCGACCTTCGCCGACGTGGTGTTCTTCACCAACTCGGGCACCGAGGCGATCGAGTGCGCCCTGAAGACGGCGCGCAAGTATCACAGCGCCAATGGCCAGCCCGAGCGCGTCGAGATCTACGGCTTCGACGGCTCGTTCCACGGCCGCAGCTACGCGGCGATCAACGCCGCCGGCAACCCGGGCTATGTCGAGGGCTTCGGCCCGCGCCTGCCGAACTACAGCCAGCTGAAGTGGGGCGACCACGACGCGATCAAGGCGGCCATCGCCAACCCGACCACGGCGGCGATCATCATCGAGCCGGTGCAGGGGGAGGGCGGCGCCCGCGCCCTGCCCGAACAGTGCCTGACCGGCCTGCGCGCCCTCAGCCGCGAGCACGGCGTGCTGCTGATCTACGATGAGGTCCAGTCGGGCATGGGCCGCACCGGCAAGCTGTTCGCCCACGAATGGGCCGAAGACGCGGCGCCGGACATCATGGCCGTGGCCAAGGCGCTCGGCGGCGGCTTCCCGGTCGGCGCCTGCCTGGTCTCGGCCGAGGCGGCCAAGGGCATGACCGTCGGCGTTCACGGCTCGACCTTCGGCGGCAACCCGCTGGCCATGGCCGTGGGCCTCGCCGCCTTCGACGAGATCAGCAAGCCGCAGACGCTCGAGAACGTCCGCGACGTGGCCGGCTACTTCAACCAGCAGCTGACCGGTCTCAAGGACCGCTACCCGGACATCATCCTCGATGTGCGCGGCAAGGGTTTCCTGATCGGCCTGAAGCTCGTGCCGGTGAACCGCGACTTCATGGCCATGGCCCGCGAGCACAAGCTTCTGGTGGCCGGTGGCGGCGACAACTGCGTGCGCCTGCTGCCGCCGCTGAACCTGACGGTCGAGGAAGCCCGCGAGGCCGTCGAGAAGCTCGAGCAGACCTGCGAAACCGCCCGCGCGAAAGCGGCAGCCGCCTGAACCGGGGACAGGTTAAGCTGTCCCTTGGGACTGCTTAACCTGTCCTCCCATCGCACTTTCAAAACAAACCTGGGTCCCGGCGTTGGTGCTCCGCACCGCCCTTCGGGTCGCCGGGATGATCGGGGGATCAGATGTCCACGCCACCCCGCCACTTCATCGATATCTGGAAGCTCGAGGCCCACGACCTGCGGGCCATCCTCGACGACGCCCGCGCCCGCAAGGCCGCGCGCAAGGGCTGGCCACAGGCCCGCGTCGACGCCGACGCGCCGGGCGCCGAACGCACGCTGGCGATGATCTTCGAGAAAAACTCGACCCGCACCCGCTTCAGCTTCGACGCCGCCATCCGCCAGCTCGGCGGCTCGGGCATCATCTCGACCTCGGCCGACATGCAGCTCGGCCGCGGCGAGACGATTGAGGACACGGCCAGGGTCCTGTCGCGCATGGTCGACGCGGTGATGATCCGCGCCAACCATCACGAGGACGTCGAGCTGTTCGCCCAGAACGCCACCATCCCGGTGATCAACGGCCTGACCGACAAGAGCCACCCCTGTCAGATCCTCGCCGACATCCTGACCTTCGAGGAGCATCGCGGGCCGATCACCGGCAAGACCATCGCCTGGGTCGGCGACGGCAACAACGTCTGCTCCAGCTTCATCCACGCCGCGCCCAAGCTCGGCTTCAAGCTGAACATCGCCTGCCCGGCGGCCTATCATCCGGACCTCTACGACCTGGCCCGCGCGGCCGAGCAGCAGGGCCAGGTGGAAATGACCGAGGACCCCCGCGAGGCGGTGCGCGGCGCCGACTGCGTGGTCACCGACACCTGGGTGTCGATGGGCGACGTCGACGGCGAGGAGCGACTGGACGCCTTCGAGCCCTACCAGGTCGACGAAGACCTGATGGCCCTGGCCGACAGCCGCGCGGTGTTCCTGCACTGCCTGCCGGCCCACCGCGGCGAGGAAGTCAGCGACGGCGTCATCGACGGCCCGCAATCGCTGGTCTGGGACGAGGCGGAGAACCGCATCCACGCCCAGAAGTCGATCCTCGCCTGGTGCTTCGGAAAGATCGGCTAAGGCCTTGGCCGCCCTGGAGAAAGACGACCGTCTTGCGGCGGCGCGTTCGCTTCGCGCCTATCTGAAGGACGAACTGGATCTCGAGGTCGGCGGCCTCGACGCCGAGCTGCTGCTCGACTTCATGGCCGAGCGTCTGGGGCCCCGCTTCTACAACCACGGCCTCCGCGACGCGGCCACGGCCCTGGCCAAGCGCATGGACGTCCTGACCGAAGCGCTCGAAGAGCTGGAACGGCCGCTGCCGCGGGACTGAAGCGCTCCCGATCCCGTGAACGTCAGGATATAGACAAAGCGTGAACAATCGGTCAGGTTGTGGCCATGACGCCGTTCGTCTTCGACACCCTCAGCGCCTCCAGGCAACTCCGCGACGCGGGGATGGCGGAAGGCGTGGCCGAGGCGGTGGTGTCGGTCTTCCAGCACGCCGCGACGATGCCGGATATCACTCACTTGGCGACAAGGGCGGATCTTGAAGCGCTGGGATCGTCGCTGCGCGGTGATATGGAGGCGCTTCGGCTGGGGACGAAGGCCGAAATGGACGCGCATCGGCTTGCCACCAGGGCCGACTTCGACGCGTTCCGACAATCTATCAAGGCCGACATGGAAACGCTTCGGCTGACCACGACATCAAACCAGGAAGCGCTCCGGCTGATCGTGGACGTCGACCTGGAAGCCGTTCGCAGGGACATGGCGACGAAGGATGATATCGCCCAGGTCAGGCTGGAGATTGTCAACACCCGCGCGGCGCTCAACGAAACGATCCGCCAGCAGGGCTGGCTGCTGATGGGGGGTATCGGCGCGCTGGTGACGATCCTGAACGGTCTGATGAAGGTGTTCGGCTGACAACCGGGCGGGCTCGGCCGGTCGCTCCTACTTCCCCTCCGCGTCCTTCAGCGCCTTCTCGATTCCGGCCGCCAGCGACGGGTGATAGCCGCCCTTCGACGCCTCGAAGTATCCCCGCGCCAGCGGCAGGCCCCAGGCCTTGTCCTTGATCAGCCCGAAGTACAGCGGCCGCAGGAACAGGCCCCG
>CANJYY010000044.1 GCA_947479185.1 Caulobacteraceae bacterium | reverse complement strand
TCGAGACGTGGCCCAGCGGGTGGTCGGTGAACCGCCAGCCGCCCGGGGCGCGGAGCACCGTCAGCGGCGCGCGGGCCTCCTCGCCGAGTAGGGCGGGCAGCCAGGCGGCGAAGGCGTCGCGGCCGGCCTCGCCGGTCAGGTCGCCGGCGAAGTCGGGATGGCCGGGCGCGGTCGCGTGGAACAGGCCGGTGGCGTCGTCGTAGCGGGTGCGGGCCTTCGCGACATCGGCGATGTGGGCCAGCACCGCGAACCTGGTCTTCGGCACGAACACCGGCGCGGCCGGATCAAAGCCGCAGTCGCCGACCTCGACCGCGTACATCCGGTCGCCGGGAAACACAGCCCCGGCCGCGAGGTCAGCCGCCGCCAGGCGCTCGGGCGTGAAGCCCTTCACGGGGTGACGGTAGAGAGCGGATATGGTGGCCTTCATGTCGGGTGAGTGCCTCAGAGCGCTGAAGCAGGCAACCCCGGACGAGTCCTTCTCCCCTTGCGGGAGAAGGTGGCCTGCGAAGCAGGTCGGATGAGGGGTTGATCACGCAATCCGCTTCGAAAGGTGATCAGCAAACCGGACATGTGGGCGAAACCCCTCATCCGTCGGCTGCGCCGACACCTTCTCCCGCAAGGGGAGAAGGAGGGGCTACCCGAAACTGTCTTCCAGCGACGCCAGGCGCTCGGCCTGGTCCTCGGCGATCAGCGGGTTGATCACATCGTCGAGCGCCTCGCCCTCCATGATCTTGGCCAGGTTGTAGAGGGTCAGGTTGATGCGGTGGTCGGTCACCCGGCCCTGCGGGTAGTTGTAGGTGCGGATCCGCTCGGAGCGGTCGCCGCTGCCGACCTGGCTCTTGCGGCTGTCGGAGCGCGCGTCGTCCAGCGCCTGGCGCTGCATGTCGTAGAGCCGCGCCTTGAGGTTGGCCATCGCCTTGCGGCGGTTCTCGTGCTGGCTCTTCTCCGACGACGTGACGACCACCCCGGTGGGCAGGTGGGTAATGCGCACGGCCGAGTCGGTCTTGTTGACGTGCTGGCCGCCGGCGCCGCTGGAGCGGTAGGTGTCGATCCGCAGGTCGGCGTCGTTGATGACGATGTCGACGTCCTCGGCCTCCGGCAGGACGGCGACGGTGGCGGCGCTGGTGTGGATGCGGCCCTGAGCCTCCGTGGCCGGCACGCGCTGCACCCGGTGCACGCCGCTCTCGAACTTCAGCCGGCCGAACACGCCGTCGCCGGTCACCGAGGCGATGATTTCCTTGTAGCCGCCCATTTCGCCTTCGGAGATGCTGTCGATCTCCACCCGCCAGCCGCGACTGGCGGCGTAGCGCTGGTACATGCGGAACAGGTCGCCGGCGAACAGGGCCGCCTCGTCGCCGCCGGTGCCGGCGCGCACCTCGAGGATCGCCGAGGCGTTCTCGTCCTTGTCGCGCGGGGCCAGCAGCAGGGCGACGTCGCGCTCCATGTCCGGCAGCTTCGCCTCGAGCCGTTCCAGCTCGTCACGGGCCAGTTCGGAGATGTCCGGGTCCGTGTCGGCGGCCATCGCCTCGAGCTCGGGCTTTTCGGCAAGCACCTTGGCCAGCGCCTGCACGGCCTCGGCCACCGGTCTCAGTTCGGCGTGCTCCTTGCCGAGGCGCACGATCTCGGGACCTTCCGTGGCCGCGCCCATGCGGGCCTCGATCTCGCGGAAACGGTCGAGCACCTGGTCGAGGCGGGCCTGGGGAAGACGCAAGGCGAAAAATCCGGAAACAACGGCGGGAAGGGGCCGCTGTTTACAGTGGTCGGGCCGGTTGTGTCGATGTTGTCTGATCCTCCCCATCGGGGGAGGTGGCTCGCCGGCAGGCGAGACGGAGGGGGGGGCTCGGATTTCGGACGCGCCCCCTCAGTCAGGCTCCGCCTGTCGCTCCCCCAGCGGGGGAGCATCCATCCGTAACTACCCCGTGCGGGGCTTCAAGCCTGCGCGGGGCGTGGTGAAGTCGGTGCGGGCCAGCTTCTTGGTCGGGGCCTTGTCTGCCGGCGTCGCGGCGACGGACGTGACCTTCGGCGCTTCCGGCGTCGGGATCGCAGCGGCCGTGCGGCGCGGGGCGATCAGGGCCTCGATGCGTTTCTTGGTGGTGTTGAAGGCCACCACGTCGCGTGGATCGACACTGTTGCCCGCCTGGATCTTGGTCATCGGGTTGACGCGCCGGCCCTTGAGCCAGACTTCGTAGTGCAGGTGCGGGCCGGTCGAGGCCCCGGTCGAGCCGACATAGGCGATCAGCTGGCCCTGGCTCACCCGCATGCCGGGCTTGAGGCCCTTGCCGAAGCGCGACAGGTGGGCATAGCCGGTCTCGTAGCCGCCGGCATGGCGGATGCGCACCCAGTTGCCGTAGCCGCCCCAGCGGCGGGCTTCGACCACCACGCCGTCGCCGGCGGCCAGAACGGGCGTGCCCGTGCCGACCCCGAAGTCGATGCCCTGGTGCATCTTGTTGTAGCCGAGGATCGGGTGGCGGCGGAAACCGAAGTTCGAGGTGATCCGGGCGCCGTCGACAGGCGCGCGCAGCAGGAAGCCCTTGATGCTCTTGCCGATGGAGTCGAGGAAGGTGCGCTTCCCGTCGGCGCGGGTGAAGCCGTAGAAGCGCTGGCCCTTGATCTCGGCGTACTGCAGGCCGCCGGCCTCGACGGTGCGGCCGCTCTCGGTGACCTTGCGGTCGAACACCAGGCAGAACGGGTCGCCGGCCTTGATGTCGCTCGAGAAGTCGATCTTGTGCGAGAACAGCTTGGACGCCTCGGCAATCACGCCGGCGTTGGCTCCGACGGCCATGGCGCTTTCGTGGAACGAGCCGCTCATGCGGCCGCAGGCGGCCACGGTCTCGGGCTTCACCACCTCTTCGAGTTCACGCAGGCGCAGGGCGCCGTCGAAGGTGCGCGAGACGGTCAGGGTGCTGGCGGCGCCGGTGCGCATCGACAGGCCGATCAACCGGGCCGGACCACGGCGGTCCTGCGGACGGGCGACCGAGGCGACGAAGTCCATGCCGGCGCGGATGTTCACGGTGTCCATGGCCTGGGCCAGCACGCGGACGGCCAGGCGGGCGTCGGTGGGGGCCACGCCGCTGCGCAGGACGGCGGCTTCCAGCGTTTCGCCGGGGCGGACCTCGACGGCGATGTTCTGGCCGCGGTCAAAGCCCGGCTGGGCTTCGGCGCGGGCGAAGGCGATATGTTGCAGGGCGGTGAGGGCGGCGGGATCGAGCGGCTTGACGCCCGGGATGGCCGGCCCGGCGGTCAGCTTCCAGCCGACGGCCAGCATGGCGAAACCGGCTACGGCGACCAGGACCTTGGGCGCGAAACGGGCTGTCTGTCGCCTGGGATCGAATTCCTGCATCGTTCCCCCATCAGTTTACGATGCCGTACGAAGTCAGAATGGCACGGCCGGGACGTCCCCAGCAATCTGCGGGCCGGTTTTCACCGCGCCCCGACCCGAAACGCAAGCAATATTCAGTGCTTCGTCGTTTTTGTCACGCCCTGACCGTTCAGCGAACAGGGGTAACGGTCTCGCCGTCTTCCTTGGTGAATTTCTCCGGCGGGGTGTCGAGAAGCGCAAAAACGTTCTCCGACGGCCGGCACAGGGCGACCCCCTTCGGCGACTGCACGATCGGCCGCTCGACGAGGCCCGGATGGGCGACCATGGCGTCGAGAATGGCGCCGTCGGTGGCCGCCGGACCGGTCAGGCCGAGCTCTTCAGCCGGCGTGCCGCGCACCCGCAGGATGTCGCATGGCGTCTTGCCCATGGCGGCCAGCAGGCCTTCGAGCTGCGGCCGGGTCCAGCCGGTCTTCAGGTACTCGACGACGGTCGGCTCGACGCCCGACTCGCGGATCGCCGCCAGGGTGTTGCGCGAGGTGCCGCAGGCGGGGTTGTGGAAGATGGTCACGGTCATCAGACGTCTCCTCGGGCGCGAAGGCCGCGTTCGTACCAGCCCTTGGAGCGATTCACGATGGCCACCACGGTCAGCATGACCGGCACCTCGACCAGCACGCCGACGACCGTCGCCAGCGCCGCGCCGGACTTGAGACCGAACAGGCTGATCGCCGCGGCCACCGCCAGTTCGAAGAAGTTGCTCGCGCCGATCAGGGCCGAGGGCCCGGCGACGCAGTGCTGCTCGCCGGTCAGGCGGTTCAGCAGATAGGCCAGGCCGGCGTTGAAATAGACCTGGATCAGGATCGGCACGGCCAGCAGGGCGATGACCAGCGGCTGGGCGAGGATCTGCTCGCCCTGGAAGCCGAACAGCAGCACCAGCGTGGCCAGCAGCGCGAGGATCGAGGCCGGGCCCAGCCGTCCCAGCACCGTGGCGAGCGTCGCCTCGCTCCGCGCCAGCAGCAGCCGGCGCAGAACCTGGGCGATGATCACCGGCACGACAATGTAGAGCCCGACCGAAAGCAGCAGCGTCTCCCACGGCACGGTGATCGCCGACAGGCCCAGCAGCAGGGCGACGATCGGGGCGAAGGCGACGATCATGATCGCGTCGTTCAGGGCCACCTGGCTGAGAGTGAAGTGCGGCTCGCCCTTGGTCAGGTTGCTCCAGACGAAGACCATCGCCGTGCAGGGGGCGGCGGCCAGGATGATCAGGCCGGCGATGTAGCTGTCGATCTGGGCGGCGGGCAGCAGCGGCCGGAACAGCATGCCGATGAACAGCCAGCCCAGAAGCGCCATCGAGAACGGCTTGACCGCCCAGTTGATGAACAGGGTCACGCCGATGCCCCGCCAGTGGCGGCCGACCTCGCGCATGGCGGCGAAGTCGATCTTCATCAGCATGGGAATGATCATCAGCCAGATCAGCCCGGCGACCGGCAGGTTGACCTTCGCCACCTCGAGTCCGGCGATGGTCTGGACCAGGCCGGGGAACAACTGGCCCAGCGCGATGCCCGCGACAATGCACAGGGCGACCCACAGGGTCAGGTAGCGTTCAAAGATGGACATGGATCAGGCCTTGCCGATGCTGTCGAGGCGGGCCTGAAGCGTCAGCCGGTCGAGGCTGGCCATCGGCAGGTTGACGAAGATTTCGAGCCGGTTGTGCAGCCGGCCATAGGTGTCGGCGAAGGCCAGGGCGATCTCGGCGTCCGTGCCTTCCACGGCGGCCGGGTCGGGCACGCCCCAGTGGGCCGTCATCGGCTGGCCCGGCCAGAACGGACAGACCTCGCCCGCGGCGTTGTCGCAGACGGTGAAGACGAAGTTCAGGTCCGGCGCGTCCGGATTGTGCGCCCGGTCGAACGCCTCCCACGACTTCGAGCGCAGGTCGGCGGTCGGATAGTTGAACCGTTCCAGCAGCCTGATGGCGTGCGGGTTCACCGTCCCGGTCGGCATCGAGCCGGCGGAGTAGGCGACGAACCGGCCGGCGCCCAGGCGGTTGAGGATCGATTCCGCGAGGATCGAGCGCGCCGAATTGCCGGTGCAGAGGAAGAGGACGGTGTGGGTCATCAGCAGGTCTTCGCTCCGCAGGTGGCCTCGCCGACGATGCCTGAGAGCGGGCCGCAGATGGCCGGCTCGCCTTGGCAGCAGTCTTCCACGAGGAAGGTCAGCAGGCCGCGCATGGCCTCGTAGTCGGCGGTGTAGATGATCTGCCGGCCGTCGCGCCGCGAACGGGCCAGGCCGGCCTGGGTCAGGATGTTGAGGCTGGTCGACAGGGTGTTGCTCAGGGTCCCCGTGGCCTCGGCGATCCGTCCGGCGGGCAAGCCCTCCGCCCCGGCCTTGACCAGCAGGCGGAACACGGCGAGCCGGCCGGGATGGGCGAGGGCCGACAGGGCGGCGACGGCGTCAGTCTGTTCCATGATTCGAGAATAGCCGAATTTTGTGACAGGCGTGCGTCCTTCGAGACGCGATCCTGAGGGATCGCTCCTCAGGATGACGACCACCTTTGCCCGTCATGGTGAGGAGCGAGGCCCCAGCCGAGCGTCTCGAACCACGCACTCAGCCGCAGCAACTCGCCTTCGCCACGTCCGCCGCGGTAACCACGGCCGGCATCACCTCATCCTCGCCGTAGGTCGTCGCCTCGCCCAGCGTATGGAACGTCTCCCAGCGCACGCCGGAGGGGTCGGTGACCCAGCTCTTGTCGGACTTCGCGTAGCAGCAGGTGGCGGCCTCCTGATCAAAGGTCGTCTCGCCGGCGGCCTTCAGGCGGGTGGCCATCCCGGCCAGTTCGGCGGCGGTCTCGGCCTGGATGCCGACATGGTCGACGCCGGGGGCGACGCGGTCGCGCTGCGAGATGGCCAGGTTCACGCGCGGATCCTCGAGCATCCACTTGGCGTAGTCGTCCTTCACCACGGTGGGCTGGGCGCCGAACAGGGTGGAATAGAAGCCGATCGAACGGTTCAGGTCCTCGACGGCGATGTGCAGGTGCAGGCGCTTCATGGCGGTCTCCTATAAATCGATAATTCGAGAAATATAGAAAGATAAGCCAAGGTCAAGGGGGCGTGCGAAATGGAGCCGCGCGGTCAGTCGGTGATCGAGAAGGCTCCGGTGGTCACCGCCGAGTCCGACAGGTCGAACGGCATCAGCGTCGACGGCCGCGGCGGCAGCGGCCTGGCCGTCGCCGGCCAGCGCTCGTCGAACACGGCGTAGCGGCCGTCGAGCTTTCCGTGACCGGCCGGCGTCAGCACAAGCCTGTGCGCTACCGGCTGGCCGGCGAACCGCAGGGTCAGGTTTCGGGACGCGGCCGGGGTAACCGGACTCACTGTGTCGGCCGAGGCCGCGGCCAGGCGGACGGCCTTGCCGTCGATCGTCAGGTCGCGAAGGTCCCAGGGCAGGTCGAGGGCCAGCACGCTGACGCGCGACGGCGGCAGGACGATCTCGATCCTGCCGTCGGCGAGCCGCGTGGCCTTGACCGGCGCTGATCCCGGCGGCAGGGCGCGGGCCGGCGCCGTCCAGACCTTCGCGCGGGTCAGCGGGGGCAGGGGCGCCCTGGTCACCGCGCCGCCGTCCGCCGTGAGGACCAGCCGGGCCCAGGGCGACAGGTCGGGCGTCGGGGCGACGCGCCAGGCCTTGCCGGTGACGGCGTCCTGCACGTGCAGCACGGAGGTCGCCCGGGGGTGTCGCTCGCTCCAGGGGTCGCCGAACCGCACCACCGCCAGCAGGATCACGCCGAGCAGCAGCAGGCTCGCGGCGGGCGCGGCCGCCATGCGGCTGGACGGCGCCCCCGGCCAGGCCAGCGGCCAGACGACGAAGGCGCCGAGCCAGAGGAACAGCGCCAGCAGCTCGGGCAGGTCGAGCCCCTGCGACACCACATGGAACATCACGGCCAGCCAGCCGCCGCCGAGGGCGGCCAGCAGGACCAGGCCCGTGGTCCGCGATCGGTCCATTCGGGCGCCCATCTGGCTGGCCGCCGCGCCGAGGCCGGCCAGCACCAGCGGCCAGCTGACCAGGAAGGCCACGGCGGGCAGGGTGATCTGCAGGACCACGCCGACGAGGAGTCCGGTCAGCAGCAGGCCCAGCCAGGTGCCGGGCAGGGCGGCCGGCCTGCCGAAGGCGGCGTAGCCGACCAGCGCCGTGGCCACGCCCAGGCCGACCCCGACCGGATCCCAGCCCGCGAAGGCCAGGCACAGCAGGCCGCCGGCCAGGCCCGCGCCGGCCAGCCACAGCCGCGCCCGACCCAGCGCCTGAAGGGTCGGAATCAGCAGCAGCACGCCGACGCCCAGCACTGCCAGCGTGGTCTCCCACAGCGCCCATTGCGCCAGCAGCGGCCGCTGGCCCATGAAGCCGAACTCGACCCCCGTCGCGCGTCGCGCCAGATGCAGCAGCAGCGCGCCCGCCAGCAGCAGGAACAGCGCCGCGCCGGCGCCGCGCGCCGCGTCCGTGAGCCGCAAGGCGTCGTCGCGCCGGCCGCGCGCGGCCGCCAGCCCGATCAGTCCGGCCGCGATCAGCAGCACGATCCAGCCGCCCCAGGCCGGGTAGGCCAGCAGGTGGTCGCCGAAGGTCTGGCTGTAGACGAGGTCGGGGGCCTTGCCCGGCAGGGCGTCGGCGAAGGCCAGGGCCGAAGCGGCGTTGAGCGTCTGCACGCCCATGCTGGCGACCGAACCGACATCAAGGTTGGCCGGCGTCGAGGTCGGCGAATGGTAGTCGAACTGCCGGCCGATGAAGGCGAAGTTCAGCCCGCGGATGCCGGCGTCCTTGGACACGGTGAAGTCGGTGTCGTTGGGCATGCGGCTGTAGAGGAACACGGCCAGCGAATTGCTGATCGGCTGGTAGGCGGTTCTGGCGAACAGCGGGATCAGCGCGCCGTTGCCGGGGCCCGTCTGGAACATGTTGGCCCGGCCGCCGCCGCCGCGGCTCTCGAGGTTGATCAGCATGCCGATGCGGTCCCGCAGCGGATGCTCGGCGAAGAACAGGTGAGCCCCGAGCAGCCCGGCCTCCTCGCCGTCGGTCAGGATCAGGATCACGTCCCGCTCGGGCTTGCCGCGCGCGGCCAGGGCCCGCAGGGCCTCCAGCGCCACGGCCGTTCCGGTGGCGTCGTCGGCCGCGCCGGGGGAAGCCGGGACGCTGTCATAGTGGGCCATGATCGCCAGGGCCGGGGTCGACCGGTCCTTGCCGGGCAGGACGCCGATGATGTTCTGCATCTGCCCGGCGAGAATCCCGCCGCTGCGCGTGCTGTTGTTGATCGCCAGGCCGGACTGGATCGACGGCGTCAGGCCCAGCGTGGTCATCCGGCCGACCAGATAGTCGCGCACCACCGCGTTCTGCGCCGATCCGACGGGGTGCGGCTTCGCGGCGATCCGGCCGATGTCGTCCAGGGCTGTCGGAACGTTGAACCCGCCGGTCGACAGGGCGACGGGGCGATGCGCCTGCGGCGGCGTCCGTGTGCCGGTCCAGGCCAGCAACAGGGCGCCCGCCAGCGCCGCCGTCAGCGCGATCATCCGTCCCATGCGGTCCTCCCCGAACCTGTTGCACGGGCAGGGAGCCACGCCCGGACGCAAAGCACAACGCCCGCCGGAGGGGCCGGCGGGCGTTGGTAGGCTTTACGCGACTGAAGCGGGTCGATCAGGCGGCGACGACGCCTTCCTGCGGGTCGCGCAGCACGTAGCCGCGGCCCCAGACCGTTTCGATGTGGTGCTGGCCGCCGGAGGCCGTGGCGAGCTTCTTGCGCAGCTTGCAGATGAAGACGTCGATGATCTTCAGCTCGGGCTCGTCCATGCCGCCGTAGAGGTGATTGAGGAACATCTCCTTGGTCAGGGTCGTGCCCTTCCGAAGCGAGAGAAGCTCCAGCATCTGGTATTCCTTGCCCGTCAGGTGGACGCGCATGCCGTTCACTTCGACCGTCTTGGCGTCCAGGTTCACGGCGATCTCGCCGGTCTGGATGACCGCCTGGGCGTGGCCCTTGGAGCGGCGCACCACGGCGTGGATGCGGGCGACCATCTCGTCCTTGTGGAACGGCTTGGTCATGTAGTCGTCGGCGCCGCCGCCCAGGGTCTTGACCTTGGTGTCGATCTCGGCCGAGCCCGACAGGATCATGATCGGGGTGTTGATCTTGTGATTGCGCAGGGTGCGCAGCACGTCCATGCCGCTCATGTCCGGCAGGTTGAGGTCGAGCAGGATCAGGTCGTAGTCGTAGATCTTGCCCAGATCGACGCCTTCCTCGCCCAGGTCCGTCGTGTAGACGTTGAAGCCCTCGGACTTCAGCATCAGCTCGATGGTCTGCGCCGTGGCGCTGTCATCCTCAATCAAAAGAACGCGCATCGATCCCCTCCACGCGGCGGCCGCGGCAACAATTCAGGCGGAGCGGAATCCGCTCCCGAAGCTCAAATCCGACATTGGAATTAAGCTGCTTTAAGACTGGTTAATGGTGAACCGCCCGTTGGAAAGAATCGTTAAGCCGATTTGCGAATCGGCGGCAAGCGGCCATCGCGCCGGTCGGCCTCACGGTTGAGATGACTCTTTCGTGATCGGTGAATCCCCAGTGAATCCCGTGGGATTCCGCCAGCCCTTGCCACAGTGGGGGAACGGTCTCCGCGCCGGCGTCGGCGCTTGCCCATTTCCGGTGAGAAAATCACGCCGTGAGTCAAACCGCCGCGCCCGAATGAGACCGGTCCTTGATCAGGCGGGCGACGAAGGTCCTAACGGGAGCCGTTAATCCCCCCGTCGGGGACATGGCGATCGGGCGGCCCTGCCTCACCGCGTCTCCGGGGGCCAGCCCGCGACGACCTCCAGCCCGGCGCTCTCCGCCCCGCCGAGGGCGAGATGGCCGCCGCTGGCCTCGATGAAGTCACGGGCGATGGCCAGGCCAAGGCCATGGGTCGGCGAGGACTCGTCCAGCCGCGCGCCGCGGCGCAGGGCCTGGTCGCGCCAGACCACGGGAATGCCGGGCCCGTCGTCGGCGATCGTGATCGTCACCCCGGCCGGTCCGGCCTCGCCCGCCACCCGGATGGTCGTCCGCGCGTAGCGCACGGCATTGTCCAGCAGGGCGCCGAAGGCCTCGAGCGCCGCGTCCTCGGCCATCGGGATGGTCAGGTTGTCCGCCAGCGACACCTCGAACGCCAGGTCCGCGCCGCGTTCCGTGCGCGCCAGCACCGCAATCAGGCGCTCGATCACCCGGCGGGCCGCGACGGACCGCCGCGCGCCGAGGCTGGCGGTGACCTGCGACCGGGCCAGTTCGCTGTCGATGGCCGTCGCCAGCAACGACAGGCTGGCGGCGAGGTCGCGGCCGGCCGGGCCGGTCACCCCGCCGGCCTGGGCCCGCAGGGCGGTCAGGGGGGTCTTCAGCGCATGGGCCAGGTCGCGGGCGCGCTGGCGGGCGCGGATCATGTCCCCGGCCCGGGCGTCGGCCAGGCCGTTGATCGCCTCGACGAGCGGCGCGATCTCCGCGGGATGACGTCCGGCGTCGAAGCGGGCGTCGGGATCGACCCGCAGGGCGGCCAGGCGGTCGCTGACCTCGGCGAGCGGCCGCAGGCCCAGGCGCACCTGCAGCCAGGCCGCCAGGGTCAGGGCCGCCCAGAGCACGGCGAGGAAGATGGCCAGGTCCCCGGCGAAGGCCGTTCGCGCGGCGGTCACGGCGGCATGATCGGCCGCCACCTCGACGATGACCGCCGGGCCGCCGGCGTCGGGCCGCACGGCGCGGGCGATCCGCACCACCCGCGCCTCGAACGGTCCCGGGACGGTCAGGGCCGCCCAGTCCCCGGCCGGGGTGACGGGGGCGGCCAGGGCGCCGTCCCACAGGGAGCGAGATCGCAGGGCGCCGCCCGGGCCGGTCAGTCGCCAGTAGAGTCCGCTGGCCGGACGGTCGAACCGCGGATCCAGCGGCGGCGTCGCCAGCAGCGGGCGCCCCCCCTGATCGAGGGTCAGGCCGGCGATCAGGGCCGTTCCGTGCCGCCGCAGCTCTGCCTCAAGCTGGCGCTCGACATGCCGTTCGAACAGCAGCCCCAGCGCCAGCCAGGCGATGACCAGCGCCAGGCCGATGGCCCCGGCCGCGTAGGTCATCAGGCGCAGGGACAGGGACCGCCGCAGGCTCATCAGGCTTCGCCGCCGCACAGCAGATAGCCGAACCCGCGCCGCGTCTCGATCACCCCGGCCCCGACCTTGCGCCGCAGACGGGCGACCAGGGCCTCGATGGCGTTGTCGTCGGCCAGGTCGGCGCCGTGCAGCCGTTCGGCGATCTCGCCGGTCGGCACGGGCCGGCCCGGCTGGTGCGCCAGGATGTCGAGCAGGCGGTACTCCAGCGGTGACAGGCGCAGCAGCAGGCCGTCGAGGCTGACCGTCTGGCGATGGGTATCGAGGCTCAGCCGGCCGAACCGCAGCGTCGCGCCGGCATGGCCGGCGACCCGGCGGATCAGGCCGCGCACGCGCGCCACCAGCTCGCCCGGCTCAAAGGGCTTGGCCATGTAGTCGTCGGCCCCGGCCTCGATGCCCTCGACCTTCTCGGTCCAGCTGCCGCGCGCCGACAGGACGATGACCGGAAACCGGCGCCCCTCCGCGCGCCAGCGCTTCAGGACGCTCAGGCCGTCCAGCCTCGGCAGGCCGAGGTCGAGCACGACCACGTCGAAATCCTCATCGCCTCCCTGTCGCCAGGCGGTCTCGCCGTCGCCGACCACCTCGACGAGGAAGCCTGCCGCCCGCAGGGACGCGGCGACGCCGGCGGCGATGGCGCGATCGTCCTCGACCACCAGCGCCCGCATCACTCGGCCTCCCGCCTGAGAACCGCGCCGGTGCGGGCGTCTATCCGCAGCTCGATCAGCCGCCCGCGGACGGTCACGATCTCCAGGTCGTAGGCCAGCACGCCATGCTCGTCCTCGAGCTC
>CANJYY010000043.1 GCA_947479185.1 Caulobacteraceae bacterium | reverse complement strand
CGGCTTGTCGGTCTTGCCGAAGGCGTCCTTCACCTCGGCTTCGGTGATGCGGGCTTCCGGATGACCCGGCTGGCCGAGGTTCTGCTCCTCGGTGCCGTCGCCCATCACACCGGGCTGCGAGCCGTCGGTCTTCTGCACGTCGTTGGTCATGGCGATCACCTGTCTGAAGTTGCCCTCCGCCAACGGCTCACGGACGCGCCCGTTCCATGCCGACGCCGTACAGGCGTCTTGACGGGACATCGGTCCAGGCTCGACCCTCACGCCCCGCCCTTCCGAGAGCCTTGCCATGCCGCTGCCCCTTGATCGCCGTCGTCTGATGCTGGCCGGAGGCGGCGTGCTGGCCCTGGGCGCGGCCGGGACCCTGGCGCTGCGGCCAGGCGACCACGGCGGGGTCCATTCGCCCTATTTCCTCGGCCTGCAGGCCGCGCTGAAGGCCGCCGGGCTGGCGCGCCCGACCCTGGTCATCGACCAGCGGCGGCTGCAGGCCAACATCGACGCCGTGAAGGGCTTCCTGCCGGCCCGGCAGGGCCTGCGGGTGGTGGTCAAGTCGCTGCCGTCCGTCGGCCTGCTCGACGCCGTGGCGCGGGGCGCCGGCACGACCCGGTTCATGGTCTTCAACGGCCCGATGCTGGCGACCATGGTCGCGGCCCGGCCGGACGGCGACTACCTGATGGGCAAGCCGCTGGCCGCTGCGGAGGCGCGCGCCTTCTACGCCGCCGGTCCTGGCAAGGCGGCAGGCTTCGACCCCGCCCGCCGGCTGCAGTGGCTGATCGACACGCCGGCCCGGCTCGACCAGTACGCCGCCATCGCCCGCGCCGCCGGCACGACGATGCGCGTCAGCCTGGAGATCGACGTCGGCCTGCATCGCGGCGGATTCAGCAACCCGGCCGACTTCGCCGCCGCCCTGACGCGGATCGCCGCCGATCCGGCGCTCAGCCTCGGCGGCCTGATGGGCTACGACCCGCACCTCGGCCACGTGAAGGCGGGCCACGGCCGCGACAAGGGCCTGGCCCGCAGCCGCGGCCTCTACCAGGGCTTCCTCGACCAGGTGCGGACGGCGCAGGGCGCGGCGTTCAACCCCGCCGCCCTGACGCTGAACACCGCCGGCTCGCCGACCTACCGGCTGCACCACGACAGCCCCTACGCCAACGACATCTCGGTCGGCTCGGCCTTCGTCAAACCGCTGGATTTCGACGTCGACACCCTGGCCGCACACGCCCCGGCGGCCTTCATCGCCACCCCGGTGCTCAAGGCCCTGCCGCGCACCGACCTGCCGACGGGCGAGGCCCTGACGCCGCTGTTCCGCCTGTGGGACCGCAACACCGAACAGGCCTTCTTCATCCACGGGGGCCACTGGCTGGCCGCGCCGGTCTCGCCGCCGGGCCTGCAGACCTCGGCGCTGTTCGGCCGATCCTCGAATCAGGAGCTGCTGACGGGCTCGGACCGGGTCTCGCTGAAGGCGGACGACATGGTGTTCCTGCGCCCGACCCAGAGCGAGGCGGTGCTGCTGCAGTTCGGCGATCTGGCGGTCTGGGACGGGAAGGCGATCAGCGCGATGTGGCCGGTGTTCCCGACGTCGGCGTGACGGGCTCGACCCGTTCGGGTTTGCCGGACCAGCGCCAGGCCATGCTCGGCCGCGACACCCCCAGCATCATCCCGCCCAGCGTCGCCGGATGCAGCCACAGCTGGTCGGCGGTCAGGGCCGGGTCGCGATCGTCCGGCCGGTCCAGCGTGATTCCCGCCCCGGCCTCGGCGGCCAGTTGCTCGATCAGCGGCATGTCCGCGCTCTCGGCGAAGGCCATGTAGTAGGACGCCCCCTCCCGCCGGTAGTAGCGGCCCATGGTCTTGTCCATGTCGATCGGGGTGATGACCTCGAAGCGGTGCAGCCGGTCGGGATGGAACAGGGTCAGCACGCCGGTGTAGCCGAACGCCTCGGAGGTGATGGTCGTGAACGCCGCGGCGTCGAGGTTGAAGGTGCGCGCGATCTGGTCGACGGCGGCCGCCTGGTCGGCGGCCAGCACCGTGGCCTCGTAGAGGAAATCCACGTTCCCGGCGGGCGTCCGCTCTTCCGCCGGCGAGACGACGAACCGGATCGGCGCGCCCTCGATGTCGAGCGTCACATAATGGCGGTCGTCGGCGTCGACACAGGCCGCCCCGGCCCCGGCCGCGTGGCGCGCGACGCCCGCGGCGTCCTCGCTCTGGGCCCCCGCCGCGAACAGGTGAGCCCGGCCCCGTCGCGCGAGTTCGTCGGCGACCACGCCCGTCCCGTCCGGTTCCAGGAACTCGATGTCGGTGGTCCCGACCCGCAGGGTCATACGCTGGGCGCCGAGACTGTCCAGCCGGTCGCGGCCGACGAACTCCGCCCCCAGCAGGTCGCGCCAGGGCATGGCCGAGCCGACGGCGTCGGGCGTGGCCAGCAGGATACGGTCGATCTCGGTCAGCATGGCGCGTGCGTCCTTCGACACGGCCGCAAGGCGGCCTGCTCAGGATGACTACCAATTTTTGTCATCGTGAGCAGCACCCGCAGGGTGCGTGTCGAACCACGCACCCTGCCTGTTCCGGCCGCTAGTACAGAACGCCGAGCGCCGCGCGATCGTAGCTCTTCAGGTCGGCGGTGCGGCCCTCGCGGATCTTCACCACCCACTCGGGGTCCTGCAGCAGGGCCCGGCCGACGGCGACCATGTCGAACTCGCCGCGATCCATGCGCTCGAGCAGGTTGTCCAGCGACGCCGGCTGGCTCGCTTCACCGCCCCAGGAGGCGATGAACTCGCCGGTCAGGCCGACCGAACCGACGCTGATGGTCGGCTTGCCGGTCAGCTTCTTGGCCCAGCCGGCGAAGTTCAGGTCGCTGCCCTCGAACTCCGGCTCCCAGAAGCGGCGCTGCGAGCAGTGGAACACGTCCGCGCCGGCGTCGGCCAGCGGCTGCAGCCAGGCTTCCATCTCGGCCGGCGTCTCGGCCAGCTTCGCCGTGAAGTCCTGCTGCTTCCACTGCGACAGGCGGATGATCACCGGATAGTCCTCGCCGACCTCGCGCCGAACGGCCTTGAGGATCTCGGCGGCGAAGCGCGAGCGCTCCGGCAGGGTGGCGCCGCCCCAGCGGTCGGTGCGCAGGTTCACGCCGTTCCAGAAGAACTGGTCGATCAGATAGCCGTGGGCGCCGTGCAGCTCGATCGTGTCGAAGCCGAGCGCCTTGGCGGCGCCGGCGGCCTTGGCGAAGGCGTCGACCGCGTCGGCGACGGCCTCGTCGCTCATCGCCTCGCCGAACTGGTGGCCGGGGCTGGAAAGGCCCGACGGGCTGTCATAGCCGCCCTCGGGGCTCCAGGTCGGGTCCTGCGACCGCACCGCGCCGACATGCCAGAGCTGCGGCGCGATCTTGCCGCCTTCGGTGTGGACGGCGTCGGAGACGGTCTTCCACGCCGCCAGCTCGGCGTCGCCGTGGAAGCGCGGCACGTTGCGGTCGTTGAGCGACGCCGCGCGGGCGACGCCCGTGCCTTCCGTAACGATCAGCCCGACCTCGTTGTGCGCCCGGCGGGCGTAATAGGCCGCGACCTCCGCCGTCGGCACGCCGCCGGGGGAGAAGGACCGGGTCATCGGCGCCATGACGATGCGGTTCTTCAGGGTCAGGGATTTGATCGTCAGCGGCTGGAAGAGGATGTCGGCGGACACGGGCGGCTCCGGTTGGTTGAGGCTCCGGTTTAAACGTTTGTTCGAACGCGCCGCCACGCAGAAATTCTCTTCCCCGGTATGGGGACTCTGCTGTTCGGAGAGTCCTGTTCTCCCCGCCCCGATCCGCGCTACACTGATGAGGCATCCGGTCGAGGGACCCGGATGGAGGCAGACCTGTGCTGAAGAAACTGGAGTACGGCTTTCCCGAGATCATGCGGGAGAGGCTGGCCGAGGGACGTCCGTCCCAGGCCATCCTTGAAGACTGGGCCGCGCTGGCCTGGGCGCTGGACCGCGATCCCGAAGCTCTGACCGCCGCCCTGACCGAAGCGTCGCAGATCGCCACCGCCCGCGGATCGGCGACCGTTGCGCCGCGCTCTGCCATCGGCGTGGCCATCGTCGAGGCCGGCGGCGAGCTCGCCCTGGCCGACGAGGTCTTCTCGAAGTGGTTCGGCGGCCAGCCCGATCTGGCCGCCTTTCGCCGGCTGGTCCGGCTGGCGCTGCGCGACGGGCAGGCCACCGGCCTGGTCGAGGGGGCCAACGGCGCCGCCCTGGCCGCCTGCGCCAGCTCGCGCGAGGCCGCGGCCGGCTGGCCCCTGTCCGACGCCTGCCGCGCCGCCCTCGCCGGACCGACCCGACGAATCGCCCTGCTCTGCTTCGCCCCCTCGCGCGCCAGCGACCTGTCGGCCCGCGCCAGCGAGGCGTTCGGCCTGACGCCGCTGGAGGCCCGCCTCGCCGAGGCCCTGCTCGACGCGCCGAACCTGGAAGCCGCCGCCGCCCGCATCGGCGTCGGTCGCGAGACCGCCCGCGAAGCCCTCAAGAAGGCGATGAAGAAGGCCGGCGCCCGTCGCTCGCCCGACCTGGTGCGCCGGATGATGGACCTGATGTGCGGCGACCACGCGTCGCCGACGTCGCTCGAGACCGTGCTGGCCACCACCTTCGGCGCCACAACCGCCGAGGCGCGTGCCGCCGCCCGCTTCGCCCAGGGCCTGACCGCCCGTGAGGTTGCCGAGGCTCTGGGGGTCAAGGACGCGACCGTGCGTGGCCAGCTCAAGTCGGTCTTCGCCAAGACCGGGGTCAACAAGGCCAAGGATCTGGTGCGGCTGGCCGCCGAGAGCAGCACCCTGGCGGCGCTGTCCGGCGCGGCCGAGACGGTGCTCGAGCCGGCCGACCCCAACGGCCGCCTGCGCGTCGTCGCCTCGGGCGACCGCCGTATCGCGGTGATCGACTACGGCCCGCGCAGCGGCAAGCCGGTGCTGGTCATGCACGGCGCGACCACCGGTCGGCGCCTGCCGCCGGCGCTGGTCGTCGCGCTGCACGCGCGCGGCTATCGCCCCCTGGTGCCGCAGCGGCCCGGATTCGGCCTGACCGACGTCGCGGCCATGCCCTATCTGGAGCAGGCGGCCGACGACATGGCCAGGGTTGTCGACGCCCTGCGCATCGACCGCGCCAAGCTGCTGATCCGCGACGCAGGCACACCGGCCGGCATGCTGTTCGCCTGCCTCCACCCCGACCGGGTCGTGGCCGGCGTAGCGGTCAATCCGAAGTGGCCGGCCAGCGCCGAAAACCGGCAGAGCGTGCGCCTGCCGACCTCGATGATGAGCGTGCTCTCCCGGGCGTTCATGGAAAACCCGCACATGATCGATCTGGTCGGCGAGATCCTGCGCCGCCAGACCCGCTCCGACCTGATGGAAAAGGTCATGCGCCAGTCGCTGACCCATATCCCCTGCGACCTGGCGGCGCTGAAGACGCCCGGCGTCATGGAGTCGCTGGTGCGCGACGCCCAGGCGATGTTCGCCCGGTCAAGCGCCGGGTTCTCGGCCGAGCACCGCGCCTTCGTGGCCGGCTGGGAGGTGCCCTCCAATGTCGGCGGCGAGCGCTGGACGATCACCGAGTGCGACCACCTGGTCCTGCCCGACTCGAAAATCATCTGGGGCGGCCTGCCCAATGTGCGGTTCCAGACGCTCGATGACGCCGGACTGCTGGTCTATTTCACTCACCCGACCGCGATCGCCGACCTCGTCGCCAGCGCCTGACGGGTCCCCCCGAATGGGGGGCGTCGCCAGCCTTCCGCGAGGCCACTGTCTCGACCAAGGATCGCGGGCAGATTCCGCCTCGCAGCCGGGGACGTCTGGACGGGACGTCCGCGACACCCGCCGATCCCAACGAACAAGCCCTGGAGGGAACTATGCGCAAGATCTTTGAAGGCGTGGTCGGGGTCGCCCTGGCGGCCATGGTCATCGCCCCGGCCGGCCCGGCCTGGGCCCAATACGGCATGGACAAGAAGAAGCCGGCCAACGCCGCCACGCCGGAAATGCCGAAATGTGACCGGCCGCTCGGCGTGATCGCCATCCAGGAGCCGGAAAAGCAATGGTGGACCGAGCTCGGCCTCTCCAGCCCGGAATCGCTGATCAAGCTGTTCGCCTCGCGCTCGGGCTGCTTCCGGGTCGTTGACCGTAACGCCGGCCTGGCCATGCGTGGCCAGGAACGTGAACTGGCCGGCTCCGGCGACCTGGCCCGGGGCTCGAACATCGGCCGGGGCCAGGTGGTCGCGGCCGACTTCTTCCTCGTGCCGGACATCGCCAACTCGAACTCCAATTCCGGCGGCAGCGCCATCGGCGCCGTCGCGGGCAGCTTCATCCCCGGCGGCTTCGGCGCCCTGGCCGGCCAGATCCGCACCAAGAAGGCCGAGGCCCAGGTGATCATCACCGTGGTCGACGCCCGCACGACCGAGCAGCTCTATGTCGCTGAAGGCACCGCCAAGAAGACCGACATCGGCTTCGGCGTCGGCGGCGGCGCGCTGGGCAGCACCGGCTTCGGCGCGGCGGCCGGCGGCGGCTACAGCAACACCGAGATCGGCAAGGTCATCACGGCCGCCTATTTCAACGCCTTCATCGACCTGATCCACTACGCCCAGGGCGGGTCCCTGCCGACCGGCGAACAGGCCTCGGCCAACGCCGGCCCGGCGGCCATGGTGGCGACCCAGTCGATGCCGATGCGCTCGGGCCCGAGCCCGACAGCCTCGATGGTGCTGAACGTGCCCACGGGCGCGATCCTCTACCCCACCGGCGGCCGCAACGGCGTCTGGATGGAAGTGGACGACGAACACGGCAACCGCGGCTGGGTGTCCTCGGCCTTCGTGACCGCGCGCTAGCGGAACAGGTCCCCGAAACGACGAAGGGCGGAGCGCCAGGCGCTCCGCCCTTTTTCATTGCCCTGACGGCTGGATCAGAGACCCAGCACCAGCTTGGCCATGATGTTGCGCTGGATCTCGTTCGAGCCGGCGTAGATCGAGGCCTTGCGGTAGTTGAAGTAGCTGGGCGCGACCGGCGCGGCGTAGTCGGGGCCCGGCCGGGGATCGTTGGTCATCGCCCAGGTGTCCTGGACGAACGGCGTGGCGTAGCCGCCGACCGCTTCCAGGGCCAGTTCGGTGATCGCCTGCTGGGCTTCGGAGCCCGCGCACTTGAGCATCGAGGAGGCCGGCCCGACCGGCTTGCCCGAGCCCATGGCCGAGAAGATCTGCATCTCGGTGGCGTTGAGCGACTCGATGCGGATCTCCATCTCGGCCAGCTTGCGCTGGAAGTCGCGGTCGCGGATCAGCGGCTCTCCGCCGTCGCCGAGCTCGGCCGAGGCGATCTTGCGCACCTTCTGCAGCTGGTTCATCAGCCCCGGCGCGTAGGCGTTGCCGCGTTCGAATTCGAGCAGGTACTTGGCGTAGGTCCAGCCCTTGCCCTCTTCGCCGATGCGGTTGGCCACCGGCACCCGGACGTTGTCGAAGAACACCTGGTTGATTTCCTGCTCATTGGTCGCGGGACCATCGAGCGTCGGCAGGGCCTTCACCAGGATGCCCGGCGTATCCATGCGCAGCAGCAGGAAGCTGATGCCGTTCTGCGGCTTGCCGCTGTTGTCCGTCCGCACGAGGCAGAACATCCAGTCGGCCCACTGGGCGTGGGTGGTCCAGATCTTCGAGCCGTTGAGGATGTAGTCGTCCCCGTCCCGCTCGGCCTTCATCTGCAGGCTGGCGAGGTCGGAGCCGGAGCCCGGCTCGGAATAGCCCTGGCACCACCAGATGTCGGAGTTGATGATCGGCGGCAGGTGCTGGGCCTTCTGCTCATCGGTGCCGAAGGCCATGATCACCGGAGCGACCATTTTCAGCCCCATGGGCGAGGCTGTGGGCACACCCGCCAGGCTCATCTCCATGTTGTAGATATAGGCCTGCGACGGGGTGAAGCCGGGGCCGCCGAACTCGACCGGCCAGTTGACCGTCGCCCAGCCCTTCGAGGCCAGCTTCTTCTGCCACTTCACCTGGCCGGCCTTGTTGAGATAGCCGTTCTTCGACTGTCCCATCATCCGCCGCAGGTCGTCGTCATAGTGTTCAGCGATCCAGTCGCGGACCTCGCGCTGGAAGGCTTTGTCGTCATCCGAAAACGCGAGGTCCATCGGATCAGACCGCGTCGAGGTATTCGATCGACGGACGGCCGCCCAGGCAGGCGCCGATGCCGGCGCCGGCGGCCTTGAAGTAGTCGGTGCCGCCGTGGGCGGTCAGGGCCTCCTGCGAGGCATACATCTCGAGCACCTTGTAGACGTTGGGTTCGGTGCGGCTCTTGGTCAGCTGGTACATCAGGCAGCCGGATTCATTGGCCTTCACCTTGGCCGCGAGGTCCGCGAACACCGCTTCGAGGTCGGGGCCCTTGCCCTCGGCCACCGTCAAAGTCGCCACTACGCCGATCATGTTTCTCTCCCGAACACTTGTTTGAAGCCGCGACAATGCTGTGCGGCGCGCGGTGGTGCAAGGGTCACGTTGCCGACGGCCTGCGATCAGCTGTCCGTGACGGCAGCACGGGTGCGCCAAAGCGGCCAGGCCAGCGACGTGGCGCCCAGCAATATCCACACGTCGCCGATGAGGTGGTGCATGTGGGTGTGATCTTCCAGCGCGTGGAACAACATCACGAGGCCATGAAGGTAGCTGGACAAGACGATGAACCAGAGAAAACTCCGATGTTTCATCGGGGTCCGGATGGCGAGACCAGCGCTGACGCCGACCGCCACGTAGATGCTGACGATCATCTGGTCATAGATGGCGTTGTATGGAGGCCAGCGCCACCCGCCGAGGAAATCGGTGTAGACTGCGAGCGGTATTGCGATCAGCCCTGCGAAACACCAGCCGATAACCACTGGCCGCAGAATGTCATTGGCGTCCTGGCGCGACATGGTTCCTCCCCGGCCGTTGAACAGCAGGCTTACGGAGGAAAGGGTCGCCAGGATCATCCCGGCAGCGATTTAGAAGGAAAGAGGTCGAGGCGAGACGGTTGCCGCCAGGCGCGTTACCGCCGCTCGTTCCAGCCGTAAGCGACCCAGGAGTGGCCGCCGACGTTGCGGGCCTCGATGATGTCGGGATCGCCGGTCGGCGCGGAGCGGACGGTGCGCTTGGCGCGCATCGCGACGCCAGCCAGGCCCAGCAGCGCGCTGGACATCAGGGCGATGAGGACAACCGTGGCCGCGGCGAACACCGCCAGCACGGCCCCGACCGCCAGCGCGGCGCAGGTGGCGAGCGCGCCCGCCAGCCAGACCAGGCCCTTCAAGGCCGAACGAGAACCCCCCGCAGAGTTCAATCTGTCCATCTTGTCCTCGGTCGGCCGCGAGAGGCGCGACCACGTGTTACTATCTTGTTGTTAACCGCTGAACGTCAACTGAACACATGCCGAACGGGTGCGAAATCGGCGTCTGCCCGTTCAGGCGGCGCCTTCCAGCGCCAGTTCCCGGCGCTCCTGCATGATCGCGTCGAAGGCGGCGTTGATCGAGGCGGTCTTGGTTTCCGCCACCTCAATGAACTCGGCCGGCAGACCCCGGCCCCGCGCGCGGTCGGGATGCGACGCCGAGACCTGCTCGCGCCAGGCGGCGCGCACCACCGCGTCGTCCGCGTCGGGCAGCACGCCCAGGATCACATAGGGGTCGTCCGCCCCGGCCCCCAGATGGGTCGCCTTCAGCCGCCGGAAGGTCAGCGGCGAGAAGCCGAACAGGTCCGACACCGTCTCCAGATAGGCCAGCTCGTCGCTGGTCACCGCGCCGTCGGACCGGGCGATGTGGAACAGCCCGTCCAGCACGTCCTCGAGCAACTGGGGGCAACTTCTGTAGCGCTTGGCGAGTCGCTTGGCGTAGCTTTCGAATCCCCGCGTCGTCTGGCGCGCCAGATCATACAGGCGGTGGACGTTGCGCTCCGACCCCGAGTCGGGCTGGAACACGAGGGAGAAGGCGTAGAACTCGTCCTGGTCGGCCCGGCCGTCCGCCTTGGCCAGCTTGGCCCCGAGCGCCGTGACGGCGGTCGTGAAGGCGGGGTCCTCTCCCGGGGGGCCGGGAGGACAGTCGGGGCATTCGGCGTCGTCGACGCGACGCGCCGCGAGGCCTGCTATGGTGCGCCAGAAACTCATGGGATCGACTTGCAGCTTATGATCGTGGCGCGGACATGACAACGGTTGCTGAAAACGCCCCCGGCTGGACCTTCTGGATCGACCGGGGCGGCACCTTCACCGACGTGATCGGCCGCGCGCCCGACGGGTCCGAGCGGACGCTGAAACTCCTGTCCGCCTCGCCGTCCTACGCCGACGCGGCGGTCGAGGCCATGCGCCGCCTGCTGGTGGTTGAACCGGGCGCGTCCTTTCCCGCAAACCGCGTCGCGGCGATCAAGATGGGCACCACGGTGGCGACCAACGCCCTGCTGGAGCGCAAGGGCGCGAAGACCCTGCTCGTCACGACCCAAGGCTTCGCCGACGCGGTGCTCATCGGCGACCAGTCGCGGCCCGAGCTGTTCGCCCTCGACATCGTCCGGCCCGAGCCGCTCTACAGCGGCGTGGTCGAGGCCGGCGAACGGCTGGCGGCCGACGGGACCGTGGTCACGGCGCTCGACGCCGACCGGCTGGCGACCGACCTGGCCCGCGCCAGCGCCGACGGCTTCACCAGCATCGCCATCGCCTTCCTGCACAGCGACCTGAACCCGGCGCATGAACTGGCGGCCGGAGAGATCGCCCGCGCCGCCGGGTTCGACTATGTCGCGCTGAGCCATGAGGTCAGCCCCCTGCCCCGCTTCGTGCCGCGCGCCGAGACGGCGGTGGCCGACGCCTATCTGACGCCGGTGCTGCGCGCCTATGTCGACCAGGTCGCCCGGGCGGTGGAAGGCGCGCCCCTGTGGTTCATGACCTCGGCCGGGGCGCTGGTCCGCGCCGGGGCCTTCCGGGGCAAGGACGCGGTGGTGTCCGGCCCCGCCGGCGGCGTGGTCGGCGTCGCCCGCACGGCGGAAAGCGCCGGCGCGGCGGCCGTGCTCGGCTTCGACATGGGCGGCACCTCGACCGACGTCTGCCGTTTCGCCGGGGTGCTGGAGCGACGCGACGCGGCGAAGGTCGCCGGCGCGAAGCTGCGCAGCCCGATGCTCGACGTGGAGACCGTGGCGGCCGGCGGCGGCTCGATCCTGACCTTCGACGGCTTCCGCGCGCGCGCCGGCCCCGCCAGCGCTGGCGCCGATCCGGGCCCCGCCTGCTACGGCCGCGGCGGCCCGGCGACGGTGACCGACGCCAACCTGGTGCTCGGCCGGCTCGACCCGGCCTTCTTCCCGCCGGTGTTTGGCCCGAACGGCGACGCAGCCCTCGACCCCGCCGCCGCCAGCGCCCGGCTGGCCGAACTGGCGCAGGCCATGGGCCTGTCGGTCGAGGCGGCCGCCGAGGGCTTCGTCGCCGTGGCCGTCGAGCAGATGGCCCAGGCCGTGCGCCGCATCTCGACCGAACGCGGCTTCGACCCGCGCGGCCATGCGCTGGTGGCCTTCGGCGGCGCGGCCGGCCAGGTCTGCTGCCAGGTCGCCGACGCGCTCGGCGTCACCGAGGTGCTCAGCCCCCGCCACGCGTCCCTGCTGTCCGCCTGGGGCATCGGCCAGGCGCGGGTGGGCGGGATGCGCCAGGCCGGGCTGGAGGCGCCGCTGGACGCCGCCGGCCTGACCGCCGCGACCACCCTCGCCGACCGTCTGGAGCATGAGGCCCGCGAGGCCCTCGCCGCCCAGGGCGCCGCCGCCGGATCCGCCGAACGCCGCCTGCGCCTGCGCTACGACGGGGCCGACGCGGCCCTGCCGATCGCGCCGGGCGAGCTCGCGACCGTCAAGGCCGCCTTCGAAGCCGCCCACCAGCGGCTGTTCGGCTTCGTCGAGCCAGCGCGGACGATCCTGATCGCCAGCGTGGAGGTGGAGGCCATAGCCGCTGAACCCGGCTGCTCCCCCCCGGGGGAGGTGGCTCCGCGCAGCGGAGACGGAGGGGGGCAACCGCAGCCCCCCTCAGTCGTCCCTTCGGGCCGACAGCTCCCCCGGGGGGGAGCCTCCGCGATCATGCTGGCGGACCAGTTCGACACCCTCGACGGCCCCGCCCTGATCATCCGCGCCGACACCCAGATCGCCGTCGCGGCCGGCTGGCGCGCCACGGCGGAAGCCGGCGGCCTGATCCGACTGACCCGCACCGTGCCGCTGACCGCCGGCGTCATCGCCGCAGACGCGCCCGACCCGGTGACCCTGGAGCTGTTCAACCGCCGCTTCATGGGCGTGGCCGAGGCCATGGGGGCGGCGCTGGAGCGCACGGCTCATTCGGTCAACATCAAGGAGCGGCTCGACTTCTCCTGCGCCCTGTTCGACGCCGGCGGCGGGCTGGTGGCCAACGCGCCGCACATGCCGGTGCATCTGGGCAGCATGGGCGCCAGCGTGCGGGCGACGACGGCGCGACATCCGGTGCTGAGGCCCGGCGAGGCCTTCGCCCTCAACAACCCCTACTTCGGCGGCACCCACCTGCCCGACATCACCGTGGTCATG
>CANJYY010000042.1 GCA_947479185.1 Caulobacteraceae bacterium | reverse complement strand
TCTACATCCCGCCGTCGCAGGGCTACGGCGAACAGGGTGCGGGCCCGATCCCGCCCAACAGCGTGCTGATCTTCCGCATCCAGCTGATCGGCGTCCTGCCGGCGGCCGGATCGACCGCGCTGGGTTAGGGCGTCCGCCCTAACCGTCGATATCCCATCCCAGCGCGACCCGGCCGCTGTAGCGCTGCTGTGGCTTTTCCTGCAGCGGATGGAAGCGCGCGCCCTGGATGTCGCGGAACGCCCGCTCCAGCCCGGTGGCGCGGTAGAAGGCGGCTCCGCCGGCCACTTCCATCGCCCGCTCGACCGTGGCGATCGCCGCCCGGCCCGTGAGGGTCCGGCCGATCATCGCCCGGTTGGTGGCCTCCGCCCCCGGCGTCCCGGTTTCCGCCAGCAGGATCATCCGCTCCAGCGACATCTCGGCCGTGGCGAAGGCGTTCTCCATCTCGCCGACCAGCAGCGGCAGGGTCTCGTCCTCGGCCTTGCGCCGGGCGAGGGTCAAGGCCGTGGCCCGCGCGCCCTCGGCCACCCCGACATAGGCGGAATAGATCAGCGCGAAGGCGATCATGCTGATGATGTGAAACAGCGGGTGCCAGGGCCCCTGCGGGCGCCGGCCGGAGACCGCCGCGTCAGGCACGAACACGTCGGTCAGGACGATGTCGTGCGAGCCGGTCCCGCGCATGCCCAGAGTATGCCAGGTGTCCATCAGGCTGACGCCCGGCGCCTTGAGCGACACGGCGAAGTGCAACACGGTCGGGCCACCGTCGGGATCGGCCCACACTGCGCTGGTCGAGAGCAGGTCCCCGGCCGGCGAGCCGCTGGAGAAGGGCTTGCGCGCGGTGATCGTGAACCCGCCATCGACCCTGGTCGCCACCCCGCCACTGTCGAGCCAGTCCGACCCACCGCTGGACACCAGCACCAGATCCTCGGCCGCGACGCGCTTCAGCAGCCCCTCGGTCGGGGCGGCCTGATGTCGCCAGCGCCAGGCGGCCACGGCCACCAGGTGGCTGTGCATGGCGAAGGCAAGGGCCGTCGACCCGCAGGCGGCGCCCAATCGCCGGATGACCTGGCACATCTCGGCCACGTCGGCGCCGCCGCCGCCGAACTCGACCGGCACCAGCGCCTTGAAGAAGCCCTCGGCCTTGAGCAGCGCGTAGGCTTCGTCGACGAAGCTGTCGTCGGCGTCATGGGCGGCGGCGTGAGCGGCGATGGCGTCGACGATACGCCCGGCCCGTTCGGCCCAGTCGGCGGTCGGGGTTGGCGCGGTGAGAACAGAGGCGACGGACATGGGGCAGGCTCCGGGGGCTTCGGCGACAGGCGTCAGCCCTGACCCGAACTCTGCCGGGTCGGGACGGCGCGCGCCAGTTCAGGAACTGAAGCGAGGGGATACAGATACTGAACTGGCCGCCGCGATCGTTTGGGGCCTAGAATGGGTGCGCCCCTCCGGAGACGCCCATGACCGAGCGCAGCTATCGCCAGTTCTGCCCCGTGGCCATGGCCGCCGAAGTGCTCTGTTCACGCTGGACCGTGGTGCTGTTACGCGAGTTCTTCGCCGGCTCGACGCGCTTCAACGAACTGCGCCGGGGCGTGCCGCGCATGTCGCCGGCCCTGCTGTCGCAACGCCTGAAGGATCTGGAGACGGCCGGCGTGCTGCGCCGCGACCCCGCGCCCGGCGACCCCGGCGTGCTGGAATACCGCCTGACCGAAGCCGGCCGGGAACTGGAGCCCATTGTCATGGCGTTCGGTGTCTGGGGCCAGCGCTGGGTAACCACGGAGCTGTCGCTGCAGCACCTCGATGTGTCCCTGCTGATGTGGGACATGCGCCGGAATCTGGTTCCAGAGCCCCTGCCCGACCGGCGCAGCGTCATCCAGTTCCGCTATCCGGAGTTGCCCCCGGAGGACCGGTCCTGGTGGTTGATCGTCGAGCCGGGCGAACCCGTTGATCTGTGCTCCGTCGAGCCGGGATTCGACGTCGACCTCTACGTGACCTCCGACCTGCGCACCATGACGGCGATATGGATGGGGCTGGACGGCGTGCGCGCCGCCCAGGCGGCGCAGCGGATGCTCCTGACGGGCGACCGCCATCTGGCCGACCAGATGCAGACCTGGCTGGGCCTCAGCCCCTTCGCCAAGGAAGCCAAGATCGCCTGCTGACCACCCTAGTCCGTGAACACCACGGTCTTCCGCCCGTTCAGCAGCACCCGGTCCTCCAGGGTCCAGCGCACCGCCCGGGCCAGCACGCGGCGCTCGATGTCGCGGCCCTTGCGGATCAGGTCGTCGGGGGTGTCGCGGTGGCTGATGCGCTCGACGTCCTGCTCGATGATCGGGCCCTCATCCAGATCACCGGTGACGAAGTGGGCGCTGGCGCCGATGACCTTCACCCCACGCGCATGGGCCTGGTGATAGGGCTTGGCGCCCTTGAAGCCCGGCAGGAACGAATGGTGGATGTTGATGCAGCGGCCTTCCAGCTTGGCCGCCAGGCCGTCGGACAGCACCTGCATGTAGCGGGCGAGCACGACCAGATCGGCGCCGGAGTCGCGGATCAGCGTCCAGACCTGCGCCTCCTGCTCCAGCTTGGTGTCCTTGGTCACCGGCAGACAGTGGAACGGCAGGTCCGACAGGTCGACGTTGCGATAGGTCTCGGCCGGGTGGTTGGAGATCACCCCGGCGATCTCCATCGGCAGCTCGCCGATGCGCCAGCGGTAGAGCAGGTCCGACAGGCAGTGGTCCGACTTGCTGGCCAGGATCATGACCTTCTTGCGCACCTTCGGGTCGCGCAGGCTCCAGGCCATGGTGAAGGCCTCGCCGATTTCCGCGAAGGCCTCGCGCAGATCATCCGCGCCATAGCTGTCGGGACGAAACACCACCCGCATGAAGAACACGCCGGTCTCGGCGTCGTCATACTGCTGCGCGTCGAGGATGTTGCAGTCCCGCTGCGCCAGGAAGGCGGACACGGCCGCGACGATGCCGCGGCGGTCGGGGCAGGACAGGGTGAGGATCAGGCCTTGGGTCGACATGGAGCGACGGCTTAAGGGCGGAGCCCCGACACGGCAAGGGTTTGCGCGCAACACCGAACCTTCCTCTCCCGGAGGAGGGAGAGGGGGCCCGGCGGATCTACCAATCACCGTCATCCTCGGGCTTGTCCCGAGGACCCATGCACACCGTGCCGGCCGGCGGGGCCTCAAGCCATCCCGCCTTCATCTCGCCTGTTCGTGATCATGGGTCGTCGGAACAAGTCCGACGATGACGGAATGGGGGTGGTCGGCCTAAACATCTCCCATGCCCGACAACGCCGCCCTTTCCGACCGCGCCATTGCCATTCTCGGCAAGCTGGTCAGCTTTGACACCACCTCACGCCTGTCGAACCTGGCCCTGATCGCCTGGGTCGAGGGCTACCTGGCGGACCAGGGCGTCGCCAGCCGGCGCATCGCCAGCGCCGACGGCGACAAGGCCAACCTGCTCGCCAGCATCGGCCCGGCCGCCCCGGGCGGGGTCATCCTGTCGGGCCACACCGACGTGGTGCCGGTCGACGGCCAGCCCTGGACCAGCGATCCTTTCGTCCTGACCGAGCGCGACGGGAAGCTCTACGGGCGCGGCGCCTCGGACATGAAGGGCTTCATCGCCCTGGCCCTGGCGGCCGTGCCGCTGTTCCGGGAGGGCCTGAAACGCCCCGTCCATCTGGCCTTCTCCTATGACGAGGAGGTCGGCTGCTTCGGCGCGCCGGAGATGATCGCGACCATCGCCCGCGACCTGCCGCGCCCGGCCCTGTGCATCGTCGGCGAGCCGTCGCTGATGAAGGCCGTCGGCGGCCACAAGGGCGCGGCCTTCTTCCGCGTGGTGGTCAGCGGCCGCGAGGCCCATTCGAGCCAGACCCATCTGGGCGTCTCGGCCAACATGGCGGCGGTCGAGCTGCTCAGCGCCCTGTCGGCCCTGTCCGCCGACCTGGTGGCCAAAGCCGACCCGGCCTCGCCGTTCGAGCCGAAGGGAACCAGCCTGACCATCGGCCGGATCGACGGCGGCACGGCGGCCAACATCCTCGCCCGGCGCTGCGAGATCGTCTTCGACGTCCGCGCCGAGCCCGGCGACGACCCGCTGGTGGTGCTGGCCCCGTTCATCGCCCGTGTCGCCGATCTCGACGCCCGGCTGAAGGCGCGCGACCCGGACTGTGGCGCGGTGTTCGAGATGCTGGCCAACGTGCCGTCGATGGCCCCGGACAACGGCGCGGCCGAGGCCTTCGTGCGCGGCCTGACCGGCGACAACGGCCCGCTGCGCGCCGTGCCCTACGCGGCCGAGGGCGGCCAGTTCCAGGGCGCGGGCTTCTCGACCGTCATCTGCGGGCCCGGCGCCATCGACCAGGCCCATCAGCCGGACGAGTACGTCGCCATCGACCAGATGCGCCAGGGCGCGGCCTTCATGCTCCGGCTGGCGGAAACGTTGCGGGCCGGGTGACTGAATATGCTCCTCCCCTCCGGGGGAGGTGGCTCCGCGTAGCGGAGACGGAGGGGGTCCTGCCGCACCGCCGGTGACCCCCTCAGTCAGTCCTGCGGGCTGACAGCTCCCCCAGAGGGGAGCAACTGCGCTACGCCCCTTTCAGCCGCCCGAGCGCCCACGCCGCCGCATCGCGCACGACGTCGGACGGATCGGCGACCAGCGCCTGCGCCGACGCCGCCAGCGCCGGATCCCCGCTGTTGCCGATGGCGTAGAGGACGTTGCGCACGAAGCGGTCGCGACCGATGCGCTTGACCGGACTCTTGCGGAACGTCGCGCGAAACGCCGCGTCATCCAGCGCCGCCAGTTCGGCCAGTCCCGGCGAGCGCAGTTCGTCCCGCGCGTGGAAGGCGCTCTCGCGCGCCGTGGCGGCGAACTTGTTCCACGGGCAGACGGCCAGGCAGTCGTCGCAGCCGTAGATGCGGTTGCCCATGGCCGCGCGCAGATCTTCCGGCACGGGGCCCGCGTGCTCGATGGTCAGGTAGGAGATGCAGCGCCGCGCATCGAGCCGGTAGGGCTCGGGGAAAGCGCCCGTCGGGCAGATGTCGAGGCAGGCGCGGCAGGAACCGCAGTGATCGATCTCAGCGGCGTCCGGCTCGATCTCCAGCGTCGTCAGGATCGAGCCGAGGAACAGCCAGGAGCCGAGCTCGCGGGAGACGAGGTTGGTGTGCTTGCCCTGCCAGCCGAGGCCGGCCCGCTGGGCCAGCGGCTTTTCCATCAGCGGGGCGGTGTCGACGAACACCTTCACGTCTCCGCCGGCGCGGGCGACGATCTTGCCGGCGAGGGTCTTCAGCCGGCCCTTGATCAGCTCGTGATAGTCGTCGCCCTGGGCGTAGACCGAGATGGCGCCGGTGGAGCGGGCCTCGAGCGCCTCGAGCGGGTCGCGGTCCGGACCATAGTTGAGTCCCAGCACGATGGCGCTGCGGGCGTCGGCCCACATGCCGGTGGGGTGGGACCTGCGCGGCAGGGTCTCGGCGATCCAGCCCATGGTCCCGTGCAGGCCCTCGGCGACGAACCGTTCCAGCCGCTCGCCGGCGGGCCAGGCGTCGGCCGCCGAGGCGAAGCCGCAGACATCGAAGCCGAGGCTTGTGGCCTCGGCGCGGATGCGGCTTCTGTCGGCCTCAGAAATCAAGGTCGTGATAGTGCGGCGCGGGCGCGAGGCCGGGCCAGCGGTCGGCCAGCAGCGGCCGGAAACAGGGCCGCGACTTGATCTTCATGTACCAGGTGCGGGCGGTGGTGAAGTCGTTCCACGGCACGTCGCCGAAGTAGTCGATCACCGACAGGTGGGCGGCGGCGGCCATGTCGGCCAGCGAGATACGCCTGCCGGCCAGCCAGTCGCGGTCGGCCAGCAGCCCCTCGATGTACTGCATGTGCAGCTTCAGGGCGTCGCGACCGGCGCGGATGTTGGCGAGGGCCGGAGCGCCAAGTCCGAGCAGCCGCTTTTCCATCTTCTCGTGCAGCAGGTAGCCGGAGACCTCGGCGTCGAACTTGCGGTCGAACCACTGCAGCAGCCGGCGGGCCTCGGCCCGTTCGGCCGGCTCGCGGCCGAGCAGGGCCGGCTCGGGATTCTGTTCCTCGATGTGTTCGAGAATGGCCCGCGTCTCGCAGACCACGACCCGCTTGCCGGCGCCGTCGAGTTCGACCAGCACCGGCGGCACGCCGGACGGGTTGAGCAACAGAAAGTCGGCCGGGCTTTCCCACCAGCGGACCTGCACCTCGGTGAAGGACAGCCGCTTCTCGCCCAGCGCCAGCCGCACCTGCCGCGAGGCCGGGTCGAGCGGGAAGTGGTGGAGGGTGCGATCGACGCTCATCTGGGGTCCGGGTGGTTCTCCCGTGACATAGCGCAGACGGGCGTTAAGGGCGCGTTTACCGCGCGGCGTGCTCGACCTCGCCGAAGGCGCCGCCGTGCGGCTCGGCCCGGCCGTGGGGGTCGGGGTGAATGATGATGTCAGCGCCGGGGAAAGCTTCCAGCACGCGATTTTCGGCCGCGACCATCGCCTCATGCGCGGCCGCCAGACTGCAGTCGGGGTCGAGGTCGGCGTGCATCTGGATGTGGATCCACGGACCGGAGGCCCGGGTGCGCAGTTGGTGGACGTCCTGGATGCGGTGGTCCTGCGTCATCAGGGCGATGATCCGGGCCCGGTCTTCTTCCGGCAATTCATGGTCCATCAGCTGGTTTCCGGCCTCGCGGAACACGCCGATGGCGCCCCAAAGCAGCCAGACCGCGACCAGCAGGCCGGCGGCGGCGTCCAGCCAGTGGATGCCCAGCAGCGCGGCGCCGGCGATCCCGGCCATGGCCGCGATGTTCGACACAAGGTCGGCCGCGTAATGGGCCCGGTCGCCGGTGACCGCCACCGAGCGCGTGCGCTTCAGCACCCAGGACTGCACGGTGATCAGGCCGAAGGTCATCACCACCGACAGGGCCATCACGGCGATCGCCCAGCCGCCGGCGTCGATCGGCTGGGGCTTGAGCATGCCGGCGATCGCCTCGCGGCCGATCAGGGCCGCCGAGGCGAACACCAGGCCGGCCTGCATCAGGCTGGCGAAGGCCTCGGCCTTGCCGTGACCGAAGCGGTGCTCGGCGTCCGGCGGCTCGACCGCGTAGCGCACCGCATAGAGGGTGATCAGCGAGGCCAGCAGGTCGAGGCCGGAGTCGGCCAGCGAGGCCATCAACGCCACCGAGCCGCTGAACCACCAGGCGACCGCCTTGGCGGTCACCAGCACCACGGCCGTGGCGACCGACAGGGTGGTGACCCGGCGGGTCAGGGCTGCCGTCTGGGCGTTGGTGAGGGGCGCTGTGCTCATCCCGCCCTTCTAGCCGCGTCCCGCGCGCGACCGAAGCGCGAACGATTCGCGTTTCAGGCCGCCCGACGCGGCTGTGGGCCGATATACCGTGAGGCGGGCCGGATCAGCCGCCCGCCGGCCAGTTGCTCGCGGGCATGGGCGATCCAGCCGGCCACCCGGCCCATGGCGAACACCCCGGTGAAGGTCGAGGGCGGGAAGGCCAGGGCCTCGAGCAGCAGCGCCGTGTAGAACTCGACATTGATGTCCAGCGGCCGGTCGGGCTTGCGGTCCCTGAGGATGGCCAGGGCGGCCTTTTCCACCGCCTCGGCGAAGGCCACCCGGCCGGGCAGGACACTGGAGCCCTCGCTCATCCGCCGCACGGCCGCCTTGAGCACATCAGCGCGGGGGTCGCGGACGCGATAGACCCGGTGGCCGAAGCCCATCAGCCGCTCGCCCCGGTCGAGCGCCGCTTCCAGCCAGGCGCGGGCGTTCTCCGGCCGGCCGATACCGTCGAGCATGTCGATCACCGGGCCGGGCGCGCCGCCGTGCAGCGGGCCCTTGAGCGCCGAGATCCCCGCCAGCACCGCCGAGGTCAGGCCGGCCTGGGTGGAGGCCACCACCCGGGCGGCGAAGGTCGAGGCGTTGAGCCCGTGGTCGCTGACCGTCACGAGATAGGCGTCGAGCGCCTCAGCCTCGGCCGCGCTGGCCAGGCGGCCGCGCAGCATGCGCAGGATGTCGGCGCTGTGGCGCAGGGAGGCGTCCGGCGGGACCAGCGACTGGCCGGCCTGGGCCCGCACGACGGCCGGAATGAACACCGCCGGCGCGGCCAGCAGCTTCAACGCCGTGTCCAGCCCGTCGCCGTCGGCCAGTCGGGCGGTCAGGGCGCGCATGGCCTCGACGGGCGTCAGCTTCAGCAGGCCCGCGTCGATGGCGGCCGTCTCGGCGAACACCGCCACGCGCGCTGCGCCCAGGGCGGCGGTCAGGTCCGACGGCATGTCGTCGAAGAAGCCGTCGAACAGCAGGTGGGCGACATCCTCGAAGCGGGTCCGTCCCGCGAGGTCGTCGAGGCTGTAGCCGCGGATGACGAGGCAACCCGCAAGCCCGTCCACATCCGACAGCACCGTGTTGGCGGCGATCACGCCTTCCAGTCCGTCACTCATGTCTTGTCTCCTGTTCATGGGGAGACAAATCCACCCGGCACATGATATCGTCAATCTTGATCAATATAATCAATGTGTGGCCATGGACCGCGACTGGATATCCGCTGAGGAAGCGCTGGAGCGGCTGGGGGTGCGGCCGCAGACGCTGTACGCCTATGTCAGCCGGGGCCGCATCGAGGCCCGGCCCGACCCGGCCGACCCGCGCCGCAGCCGCTATCGCCTGGCCGATGTCGGCGGACTGGCCGAGCGCAAGAAGCGTGGCCGCAAGGCCTCGGAGGTGGCGGCGGGGGCCATCGCCTGGGGCGAGCCGGTGCTGGCCTCGGCCATCACCACGGTGGCCGGCGGGCGGCTGTTCTATCGCGGCCGCGACGCGGTCGCCCTGGCCGAGACGGAGACGCTGGAGTCGATCGCCCGCCTGCTGCGGGGCGGCCACGGCGCGGCGCTGAAGACCGCGCCCGCGCCCGTCGCCCCGGCCGGCGCCTCCCTGCGCGAGCGGCTGTTCAACGCCCTGTCCACCCGCGCGGGGATCGACCCGCCGTCACGTGGCCGCGCCGCCCTGGCCCTGGCCGTCGAGGCGGTCGGGCTGCTGGATCTGGTCGCCGACGCCGCCGCCGGCGGGCCGGGCGAGGGACCGATCCACCAGCGCATCGCCAAGGCCTGGGGCCGGCCCGAGGCGGCCGATTTCATCCGCCGGCAGCTGGTGCTTCTGGCCGATCACGAGCTGAACGCCTCGACCTTCGCCGCCCGGGTCACGGCCTCGACCGGAGCCTCTCTGGCGGCGTCGGCCCTGGCGGGCCTCTGCGCCCTGTCAGGACCTCTGCACGGCGGCATGGCCGGGCGGGTGATCAACCTGGTCGAGGAGTCGCGTCGGCTCGGCCCCGAAGCGACGGTCGCCGGCCGCATCGCCAGGGCCGGGCCGACTCCGGGGTTCGGCCACCCGCTCTATCCCGACGGCGACCCGCGCGCCGCGGCCCTGCTGGCCGTGCTGGAGCCACCGGAAGACTACGCCGCGCTACAGGCGGCCGTGGAGGCCATGACCGGCGAGGCCGCCAATGTCGATTTCGCCGTCACAGCCCTGTGCGCGCGGTTCGATCTGCCTCCGGACGCGCCCTTCGCCCTGTTCGCGGTGGCGCGCACGGCCGGCTGGCTGGCCCATGCCGTCGAGCAGGTGCAGACTGGGGCGCTGATCCGCCCCCGCGCCCGCTACGTCGGCGAGGCGCCGCTCGCATAGTAGGCGTTGCGGGCGTTCATCATCACGCCCAGAAGGTCGCGCTCCGCCTCACTGAGGAACGGGTTCCACACGTCGAAGATCAGGATCACCCGCAGTTCATCCGCGTCGTTCCAGGCTTCGTGTTCGATGGAATCGTCGAAAACCCAGGCCTCACCCATGCGCCAGGCGCGGGTCTCGTTGCCGACCCGGAATCCGGCCGGCCCCGGCAGGATCAGCGGCAGATGCACCAGGAGCCGGGTATTGGTCGAGCCCGTGTGCGGCGGAATGCGGGTGTGGGCCTCCAGCGCCGAGAACAGGGCTGTCGGCGCAAATCCGGGCTGGCCGGCCATCGGAAGGGTGTCGAGCAGGGCGGCCGTCTCCGGACAGACCGCGCAGGCGTCATCCTGGCGCCGGCCGTCTTTCCACAGCCACGGGGAGCGCCAGCTCATCGAATTGTTCAGCGCCCCCCACTGGCCGACCGGCGCGCCGGGCGGATAGGCGACATAGGGCGCGAAATCCTGACGGGCCTTTTCCAGCGCAACGCCCAGTTCGCCACGGATCATGTCGGTGGCGGCCTCCAGCTCCGGCAGCCAGGGGAACAGGTCGCGGTCGTAGAACGGGATCGCCGGCAGTTGGGGATAGTGCATCAGCAGCGGCTGCTGGACGAACGGCTTGCGCCGCCCGGCGTAGATGTCGAGCGCCTCCTCGAAGCGACCGAGGGAGGCCCCGCCGTGCCGCGCCTTCACCGTTTCGACCTGCTGGCGGATGAACTCTGCGAGGTCATCGGCGTTTTCGGCCACCAGCCGCCGGGCATGGGCGATCGGGGCGGCGAGCCCGGGCGGGGTCCGGTCTTCCGGCGGGGCCGCCTCGAGGATGTCGCGATAGAACCGGGCGGCGACCCGCGGTCCGGCCAGCCGCTCCAGCAGCGAGCCCTTCGAGAGCAGGGCGACGAAATGGTAAGGGTCGTGCACGAGCACGGCCTCAAGCGCGGCCAGCGCGCCCTGGAAGTCACCGGCGAAGCGCAGGGCGGAGGCCTTGAGCATCCGAGCCGGAATGTCGGCCGGGGCCGCCGCCTCGGCGTGGGTGAGCAACTCCAGCGCGACATTGACGTCACGCCGGCGAAGCGCCGCCTCCGCATCCCTGACCAGCGCGCCAATGTCCGGCGCCGGCGTCGTCGTCATGTCGTCCCCCGGACGCGGTCCGTCGAAGACCCGCGTTCCACGACACGCTAACGGCTGTGATCAGATCGATCGACCGGAATCATGACAGATTGGTAATGGTGCGACGACTCGCCTCACCCACCGCCTAGGCGCGCTCGAAGGCCGCTTCCTCCGCCTGCAGCGGGTGGTCGAGCCGTCCGGCCATCTCCTTGGGGCAGACCTGCCAGAACAGATCCCGCATACGGTCCCAGTCGCGCAGGATGCCCTGGGCGAAGGCCGAACCCGTCTCATGGGCGTGCTCGGAGATCAGCTTGCGCAGATGCTCTTCCCAGTGCGGCGAGGCCAGCCGCTGGACGATGACGCTGTCGGTGTTGACCCGGCCCAGGAAGCGGTCGGAGAGGTCGAGGACATAGGCCATGCCGCCCGTCATGCCCGCGCCGAAGTTGCCGCCCGTGGGACCCAGGATCACCGCCGCGCCGCCGGTCATGTACTCGCAGCCGTTGGCCCCGCAGCCCTCGACCACCGTCACGGCGCCGGAGTTGCGCACGGCGAACCGCTCGCCCGCCTGGCCGGCCGCGAACAGCTTGCCGGCCGTCGCGCCATAGAGGCAGGTGTTGCCGATGATGGCGTTGGACTCCGGCGAGACCAGGTGCGGCGAGGGCCGCACCACGATGGTCGCCCCGGACAGGCCCTTGCCGACATAGTCGTTGGACTCGCCGGTCAGGACGATGCGCAGGCCGCGCACCGAGAAGGCCCCCAGACTCTGGCCGGCCGAGCCCTTGAGCTCGATGGTCAGGTGGTCCGACGGCAGGGCGCTCATGCCGAACTTGCGGGTGATGTGGCTGGAGATGCGCGCGCCGATCGCCCGGGCGGTGTTCCGCACGGTGTAGGTCAGCTGCATCTTCTCGCCGCGCTGCAGAAGCGGCGCCGCGTCACGGACGATCTGGGCGTCGAGCGTGTCGGGCACCTCGTTGCGCCCCTCGACCGTGCAGTAGGGCTTGTTGTTCCCCGGATCGGCGCGAACCAGCAGCGGATTGAGGTCGAGGTCGTCGAGATGCTCGCCGCCGCGCGATACCTGGGTCAGCAGGTCGGTGCGGCCGACGATCTCCTGGATCGAGCGGAAGCCCAGTTGGGCCAGGATGTCGCGCACCTCCTCGGCGATGAAGGTGAACAGGTTGACGACCTTGTCCGGCGTGCCGGTGAACCGCGCGCGCAAGGCCTCGTCCTGGGTGCAGACCCCCACCGGGCAGGTGTTGGAATGGCACTGGCGGACCATGATGCAGCCCATGGCGATCAGGCTGGCCGTGCCGATGCCGAACTCCTCGGCGCCGAGCATGGCGGCGATGACCACGTCGCGGCCCGTGCGGATGCCGCCGTCGGTGCGCAGGCGCACCGAGTGGCGCAGGTTGTTCAGCGTCAGCACCTGGTTGGCCTCGGACAGGCCCATCTCCCAGGGACCGCCGGCGTACTTGATCGAGGTCTGCGGGCTGGCGCCCGTGCCGCCGACGCTGCCGGAGATCAGGATGATGTCGGCCTTGGCCTTGGCCACGCCGGCGGCGATGGCGCCGATGCCGGTCATGGCCACCAGCTTCACCGTCACCCGGGCCTCGGGGTTGATCTGCTTCAGGTCATAGATGAGCTGGGCCAGATCCTCGATCGAGTAGATGTCGTGGTGCGGCGGCGGGCTGATCAGCATCACGCCGGGGGT
>CANJYY010000041.1 GCA_947479185.1 Caulobacteraceae bacterium | reverse complement strand
GTCGGCTCGCGCCAGGACCAGGAAGAGATGATCGCGGCCATCGAGGCCAACGGAATCGTGCCGGTGATCGACTCGACCTTCCCGCTGGACCAGATCTCGGCGGCCTTCGCCCACCAGATGTCGCAGAAGCACTTCGGCAAGATCTGCCTCGAGTTCTGACCCTGCCGGCGCGCCGGACGCCGCTGTCCCGAAAGGGGCGGTTGGCTGTCCGGCGAAGTCGCTCTATCTGATGCGGCTAGATCTCGGGGGCTACCATGAACCGCATCGCCTTACTGCTGACCGTCCTGGCCTTGTCCGCCTGTTCCACCGCGACCGGCAAGGCCGCCGCGCCGCCGGCGACAGACCCGGCCACGGCCCGCAGCCTCGCCGAGGGCGGGGTGCTCGGCTACGTCGACGCGCCCACCGGCGCCCATGTCTGGCGCGCCATTCCGTTCGCGGCCCCGCCGGTCGGCGACCTGCGCTGGCGCGCGCCGCGTCCGCCCGCGCCCTGGACGGGTCAGCGCGTATCGGCGAAGCCGGCCCCCTGGTGCCCGCAGCAGCTCAGCGCCCTCGATGGCGTCAAGAAGGAGCGCTTCGGCGAGATCGTCGGCCAGGAAGACTGCCTCTATCTCGACGTCTACGCCCCGCCGATGGCGGCCGACTCCGCCCCTCAGGCGAAGCTGCCGGTGATGATGTGGATCCACGGCGGCTCCAACACCTGGGGCCGGGCCGAACAGTATGACGGCGCGGCCCTGGCCGCCCGCTACAAGGTCGTGGTGGTGGTCATCCAGTACCGTCTCGGCGCGCTCGGCTGGATGGCGATGGACGCCCTGCGCCAGGGCGGGACCCTGCCGGACGACGCCTCGGCCAACTTCGGCACGCTCGACCAGATCCGCGCGCTCGAGTGGATCCGTCAGGACATCGGCGCCTTCGGCGGCGACGCCGGTCGGGTGACCATCTTCGGCGAGAGCGCCGGCGGCCACAACGTCGCCGCGCTGCTGAGCAGCCCGCGCGCGAAGGGGCTGTTCCATCGCGCCATCATCCAGTCCGGCTCGTTCCGCTCGACGCCGATCCAGGAAGCCGAGGGGCTCGAGCAATTCCCCCGCGCGGAGTCCGGCGTGACGCTCGCGCCCAAGATCATCGGCGAGGGCAATCCGATCACCGGCGCCGCCCTGCGCGCTGCGCCCGTCAAGGCCATCTACACCGCCTACAAGACCCCCGACGAACAGCTCGATCCGATCCGCATCATCGCTGACGGCGTCGTCCTGCCGGCCGGCGGCGTCGACTCGGTGCTCGACAGTCCCGCGGCCTTCAACGCCGTGCCGGTGATCACGGGCACGAACCGCGACGAGATGAAGCTGTTCAACGTGCTCAACCCGACGCTGGTGAAGATGGTCTTCGGCAAGCTGCCCATGGCCCGCAAGGCGGGCTTCTATGACGCGGTGTCCGACTATCCGAGCCGCATGTGGCGGGTGAACGCGGTCGACGTTCCGGCCTCGCGCATGGCCGCTGGCGGCCTGCCGACCGTCTGGGCCTACCGCTTCGACTGGGACGAGGAGGGCCGGGTGCTGGTCAGCAACCTCGGCCGCCTGCTCGGCGCGGGCCACAGCCTGGAGATCCCGTTCGTGTTCGGCCACTTCGAACTGCTGGGGGCCTTCGACCGGTTCGCCTTCACGAAGCACAACGAACCGGGCCGCATCGCCCTGTCGAACGCCATGATGAGCTACTGGGTCAACTTCGCGGCCACCGGCGCGCCGGGCCGGGGCGTCGACGGCAAGCTGCCGGAGTGGAAGCCCTGGTCGAACGCGCCGTCGGCCGACCGTCTGATGATCTTCGACAGCCCGGCCGGCGGCGGCTGGCGGATGAGCGCCGACCACGAGACCAGTCAGCGGATCGTCGCCGATCTGCTGGCCGACAAGCGGGTCAAGACCCCGACCCAGCGCTGCGATATCCTCACCCGGGTCTCGCGCGACAATCCCGAGCTCGGGCCGGTGATGGCCGCCCGCTGTCCGCGTGGTCTGGAGGCCGGCCCGCCGCGCTAGCCCCGATCGGGCGAGGTTTTCGCCTGTCAGCCGAAATCCCGCCAAACCCGTCGCGAAACGGTGTTCAGTGGCGCAGGGTTAACGGCGGACAAGGGGAGGGCGGCCGATGCGCGGGGGGATGCCGATCCTCGGGGCGACGACAGCGGCGCTGATCGCGGTCGCCGTGCTCGGCGGCGATGCGGCCCTGGCCAGCGGCGGCGAGGATTGCCCGCCCAACGCCGTGCCCGGCCAGTGCTACGAAAAGGTGCTGATCCCGCCGCGCTACGAGACCGTCCTGGAACAGGTGCTCGAGACGCCCGGCGGCGCCGGCTCGCGGATCGTGCCCGCGGTCTATGGCGAGGCGGTGCGCCAGGAGCTGGTCAGCGCCGAACGGGTTGAGACCTGGACTGTCCCGGCGACCTACCGGACCGTCTACGAGACCATCTTGGTCCGGCCGGCGTCCTGTCGTTTCGAAACCCTGCCGGCGGAATACGAGACGATCACCGAGCGGGTGCTGGTCCGCCCGGCCCACACCGAATGGCGTCGCGGGGCCGTGGTCGGGAACGGGTCGGCGCCGTCCGGTCCGACCCGGGTCCTGCCGACTGGCGAGGTGCTCTGTCTGGTGGAGGTGCCGGCGGAATACCGGCTGGTGACGCGTCAGGTCCTGCGCACGCCGGCCCGCACAGTCCGCATCGACATTCCCGCCGAGACCCGCACGGTTGCGCGTCAGGTCATCGACTGCCCGGCCCATCAGGAGCGGCGGGTCATCCCCGCCCAGTACCGCACAGTCCGGGTTCCGGTGCTGCTTCAGCCAGAACGGCGGGAGACCTGGTCGATCCCTCCGGTCTGGCGCACGGTGACCCGGCAACGGCTGGTCAGCGAGGGCCGGTTCGAGTGGCGGGTGATCCGCTGCGCCGACGGCCGGCCCGCGACGCCGCGCCCTTACACGGGCGACGCGCCCTACAGTCCCGCGCCGCAGGCCTACAACAGCTACCCCTGATCGGCCGCGGTGAAGGCCAGGTCGGCGTCGAGGAAGAAGTCGACCAGGGTGGTCTGCCTGTCGCTGGAGGCGCGCCCGACCAGCGGAACGGCCTCGATCTCCAGTCGGATGCCGCCGGAGCCCCGCCCGCGCCAGACGTCTTCCAGCTGGATCCGGTAGTGCTGGCTGCCCATGGCGTGGCCCATCGGCACGAGGAACACCGCGTCCTTGAACAGCACCGATCCGTCGGCCTTCGCCCGGGCCGTGAACCGCACCATCGAGGCGGCGTGCGGGTCGGGCATCACCTCGAGATAGCCGGTCGCCGCCTCGGCCTGACCGCGCGCCAGGGCCGGAGAGATGTCGATGAAGGCCGACGTCGGTCCCATGCTCTGCATGGCCCAACTGTAGGACTTGCGCCGCATGATCGGCGGGCCGGGGGCGGCGGCGAACACGATCGGCGGGGTCGGGTCGAACTTGTAGACGTAGCCGAGCGAGGCGGTGTCCACGGTGGTCTGGGCCAGCGCCGGCGCGACCGGCCGGCCGGCCGGGTCGATGAAGCCGCCGAGCGACTCATTGCGCCAGGTTTTGGGGAAGACCTGGCCGGCATGCTTGTCGCGCCACAGGGTCCAGATGCGGTCGATGTTGGCGTGGTGCATCCAGAAGATCGGGTCGTTCGGCGACCGGTCGAGCCGGCCCATGTCGCCGCCGATGAAGCCGTGGATCAGGTTGTGGCCGCCCCATTCCGCCGAGCCGGAATAGGCGCGCCCCCCCTCATCGCGCGCACGTCGCGCCCGGCCGAAAAAGGTCCCGAAGTCGTCGGTCAGCCGGCCGTTCAGCCACTGGTCGTTGCGGGTCAGGAACCGGGTGATGCTGTCGCCGGGCTGGGCGTCGCGGCCAGGGACGCGGAACACGGGGTCGTTGAGGAAGAGGTCGGGAATCCGGTCGTCGTCCCAGTCCCAGAAGGGCAGGGCGAAGTCGGGCCGGCCGCTGATCGCCGCCACATGGCGCTCGAACCACAGCAGTTGCAGCCGGTGCCAGGGCAGGAAGCGCCAGGACGAATGATGGCGGTGGCTCATGTCGGCATGGATCGCGATCTGCGCGTCCCAGGCGCCGGACTGGCGCATCACCGGGATGGCCCGCCGCAACGCCGCGATATCCGGGTCATCGCGGCCGAGCGACGAGACGGGCTTGCGCGTGCGCAGCGCCTGGGCCGCGGCGGCGGTCGCCACGCCGCCCGTCAGCCCGGCGGCGGCCAGACCCCGCAGCACCGCGCGTCGATTGAAACTCATGGCAGGCTCCCCCAGGAGCCGCATTCGTCAGCGCCCGGGAGGGGAAGTCAAACGCCGTCGCGCGCCGGGGGAACGGGGGCGACCACATGCGGTCGGGCGGGCGCCGCTCTGTCGGATAGATGACCCGATCCGGGGCGGGTTCGCGTGTGAGGTATTCTTCGGGGCGGGTTTATTCCCCATTCAGTTGCAAAGGCCATCTCGCTGCTTGACCCGGGCCATATGGTTAATCATCGTTATCCGAGGCTGGACCTCGTCCGGGCACAAGCCCGGCGAGTGACGAAGACTTCGGGTCGAAGATCCGTTTGAGGGGTGCTGACGTGAAAAACAGAATTATCGCGGGTGTCGTGTTCGCGCTCGCCTCCGCCGCCGCCGGCGCCGCCTTCGCGGCCGATCCGTACGGTCCCCCGCCGCCCCCGCCGGGTGGCGGCTATGGCCCGCCCCCTCCGGGCACGATCGACTGCCTCTGCACGCGCGCGGTGGTCTTCTATGGCCCGAGCTCGTCGTGGGGCAACATCCGCGTCCGCGCGCCGGGCGTGCGCGTCTACGGCGCGCCGGTCGAGGTCGCCACCGGCCGCATCGACATCCAGGGCCCGCCCGTCTACGTCGACGCGCCCCCGATCCACATCCAGGCGCCGCAGATCTACCTGCAACGCCCGCAGGTCTATGTCCGTCCGTCGACCGTCACGGTCGATGCGCCGGAAATCCACTTCTCGGGCTGCGCCGAAGGCGAACGCTGCGAGCCGGCTCCGGGCGGTCACCCCTAGGGTCCGCACGACCAGATCAAGACGGAACGGCCGGGCTCACGCCCGGCCGTTTTCGTTTGCGGCGGCGTGTCAGCCCGTCAGCGGGTGCAGAAGTCGCGCGCTTCCCGGGCCAGCGGCAGGTCGCCGCCGGCCAGGGCGGTCTTGACGGCCTCATCGCATTTCGCCTCGCTGAGCAGGCCGGTGACCCGGGTCCGCAGGGCGGCGCGGACGGACATCTCGTCGCGCAGTCGGCGCGCCTCGCGCCGGTCGGCGGGCAGGCACAGCGACAGCCACTTGGCGTCGGCGCAGTTGGCCACCAGCCGCGCCTGGCGCGCGGCCTCGGCCTTTTCGACCTCGCTGACGGGCGGCACGACGGGCAGGGTCGCGGCCGGCGGGGTCGCGGGCGCCGTTGGCGTCGTGGTCACCGGCGCCTTGCCGTCCGGCGACACCAGCAGGGTCACCGACGGCATCTGGTAGTGGCAGACCCAGCCGCCGGGGGTCATGTCGCAGGACTGCAGCGTCGCCTGGCTTTCAGCGGCGGCCGGCTCGGCGGCGAGGGCCAACAGGAGCGCAATCATGGTCAATCTCGCGGGCGAAGATCGCTTGGCGGAAACCATAACGCCAACCGGGCCGCGTGCCGAAACCTTTCTGCGAACAAGGGAAATCAGAGGCCCAGCAGCGCCTTGGCCATGATGTTGCGCTGGATCTCGTTGGTCCCGGCGTAGATGCTGCCGGCGCGGTCGTTGAGGTATTTGGCCGCCACGGTGTGGCTGTAGCCCGGGCCCACCGCGCTGAAATCATTCGGCGGTACGAAGCCCGGCGTCGGCCCGCCGGCCGCCACCGCGTGCGGCTGGTGCGCGACGGCGTAAAGGCCGGCCGCGGCCAGGGCGACCTCGGTGATTCGCTGGCTGAGCTCGGTGCCGACGGTCTTGAGGATCGACGACTCCACGCCGGGCGCCTCGCCGCCGGACAGTTTCGACATCACGGTCGACTCGATGGCCTCCAGCGCATCGACCTGGGTCGAGACCTCGGCCAGTTGCGAGAGCAGGGCGCGACCCTCGCCGTCGAGGTCCGGGGCGGCGCCGAATTCGGCCTTCAGCATGGCGGCGATGCGCTGCAGCCGCACCTTCATGCCCGGCGCGGCGACGCTGCCGCCCCGCTCGAACTGCATCAGGTATTTGGCCACGGTCCAGCCCTTGCCGACCGGCCCGACGACATTGGCCTTGGGCACGCGCACATCGGTGAAGAAGACATGGTTCTGGATATGCTCGCCCGACAGCGAGATGATCGGCTGCACCTCCACCCCGGGCGTGGTCATGTCGATCAGCAGGAAGGTGATGCCCTTCTGCGGGATGTCCTCGGTCGAGGTCCGCACCAGGCAGAAGATCCAGTTGGCGACGGCCGCGTGCGTCGTCCACAGCTTGTGGCCGTTGCAGACGAAGCTGTCGCCGTCATCGACCGCGCTCATGGTCAGGGTGGCCAGATCCGACCCCGACCCTGGCTCGGAATAGCCCTGGCACCAGAAGTCCTCGCCGGACAGCATGCGCGGCAGGTAGCGGGCTTTCTGTTCGTCCGTGCCGTAGCCGATCAGCACGGGACCGCACATGCCGATGCCCATCGGCGAAACCGGCGGCGCGCCGGCCTTCGCCAGTTCGCTGGCGAAGATGTAGCGGCGGGTGATCGACCAGTCGCGGCCGCCATGTTCGACGGGCCACGCGGGCGCCACCCAACCCTTGCGGTGCAGGATCTTCTGCCAGGCCATGCCGGTCTCGTAGTCGGCATAGACGCTGGTCATGCGCGACCCGGCGGAGCGCAGGTCCGGGGTCAGACTCTCGTCGAGAAAGGCGCGAACCTCGTCGGCGAACCGCGCGTCATCGTCGCTCCAGGCCAGTTTCATCGCATCCTCCGCTCCGCGCTCGGGCGCGGTTTCCAACAGCAGGCGCGGGCAAACCCTGCGTCAGTCAAATTGTCCTTGCCTCGTACGCAGGGGAACCGTGTTGAATGTGCGTCGCAAAGCCTAACGAGAGGCGGGCCACGTTAGCCACGCTTCCACGCATTCGAGGACGAAACAGCCATGACCAGCGCGCCTTCCACGGACGCCATCCGCACCGTCGACGCCGTTGTCGTCGGCGCGGGATTCGCCGGCCTCTACATGGTTCACAAGCTGCGCGAGGCGGGCTTCACCGTCCAGGGCGTCGACGCAGCCAAGGACGTCGGCGGCACCTGGTACTGGAACCGCTACCCCGGCGCCCGCTGCGATATCCCCAGCCTGCTGTATTCCTACACCTGGTCGGATGAGCTGCGCGACAGCTGGCGCTGGAGCGAGAAGTACGCGACCCAGCCGGAAATCCTCGCCTACGCCGAACATGTCGCGGATCGCTACGACCTGCGCCCGGCCTTCCTGTTCGAGACGAAGGTGGTCTCGGCCGTGTTCAACGAAGAGACCGGCCGCTGGCGCGTCGAGACCGACAAGGGCCAGGTGTTCGACGCCCGCTTCTGCATCATGGGCACCGGCTGCCTGTCGGTGCCGCGCGTGCCCGATCTGCCCGGCGCCGCGAGCTTCAAGGGCAAGGCCTACGTCACCGGCCAGTGGCCGCACGACGGCGTCGACTTCAAGGGCAAGCGCGTGGCCATCATCGGCACCGGCTCGTCGGCCATCCAGTCGATGCCGCTGATCGCCGCCGACGCGGCCCAGGTCACGGTCTTCCAGCGCACGCCCAACTTCAGCCTGCCGGCGCTCAACACGCCGCTGACCGACGAGGAAGTCGCCGCCTTCAACGAGGCCTTTCCGATCTACAAGTCGCTGCTGGACAGCGGCGAGCCCGGGATTCCGCTGCCGCCCAAGGGCTGGGTCCCGAGCGACGAGGAGCTGGCGCCGCTGGTCGAGCAGCTGTGGAACGGCGGCGGCCTGATCTCGGCCGCCATGATCCCGGAGCTGATGCGCAGCGAGCGGATCAACGACGCGGCGGCCGACTTCGTCCGGGCCAGGATCCGCGAGATCGTCAAGGATCCGGTCCTGGCCGCCCGACTGACTCCGACCAGCTTTCCGATCGCGGCCAAGCGCGCCTGCGTCGATACCGACTACTTCGCCACCTACAACCGCGACAACGTCACCCTCGTCGACCTGCGCGAGACGCCGATCGAGGCGATCACCGAGACCGGCGTGCGGACCTCCGGAGCGGAGTATCCGGCGGACATCATCGTCTACGCCCTGGGCTTCGACGCCATGACCGGCGCCCTGCTCAACATCGACATCCGCGGCCGGGACGGCGTGGCCCTGCGCGATGTCTGGAGCGAGGGTCCCAAGACCTATCTGGGCGTGGCCATCGCGGGCTTCCCCAATCTGTTCACCGTCACCGGGCCGGGCAGCCCCTCGGTGCTCAGCAACATGCTCAACTCGATCGAGCAGCACGTCGACTGGATCTTCGACGCCATCCAGCACGTGCAGAAGACCCAGTCCGCCCTCATCGAAGCCACGCCCCAGGCCCAGGACGACTGGGTCGCTCATGTGAACGAAGAGGCCGATCAGACGCTCTATCCCAGGGCGGCGTCCTGGTACGTGGGCGCCAACGTGCCCGGCAAACCCCGCGTCTTCATGCCCTACGTCGGCGAGGGCTACAAAAAGCGCTGCGACCAGATCGCCGCCGACGGCTACGTCGGCTTCGCCCTCAGCCGGTGACCGCCATGGCCATGCTCGACATGCAATCCTACCTCGGCTGGAAGATCGACTTCCGCCATCCCGACGGCGAGCCGTCGCTCGCCGACCCGGGCTCGGTCCACTGGCGCATCTACAAGAACCCGATCGCCCTCGCGGTCGGGGGCGTGGCGGCGGTGCTGCTGGAGTTCGCCGACGCCCGCATCCGCTCGGGCGTCTGGGATCACTCGACCTACAAGGTCGACCCGATCGGCCGCTCCAAGCGCACGGGCGTTGCGGCAATGGTCGGGGTCTACGGCCCGCAGAGCGCGGCGCGCCGCGTGATCCAGGGCGTGACCAACATGCACTCGCGCGTCAACGGCGAGACGCCGAAGGGCGAGGCCTACAAGGCGCTCGATCCGGAGCTGCTCGACTGGGTCAGCGCCACGGCCGCCTACGGCTTCCTCAACGCCTACGACCGCTTCGTCTCGCCCCTGTCCGAAGCCGAGAAGACCCGGTTCTACAGCGAGGCCGGCCCGGTCGCGCGGCTCTACGGCGTGCAGCATTCGCCGACCTCGTCGGCCGACTTCCTGGCCATGATGGACAGACTGGTCGACCGCTTCGAGCCGCATCCGATCGTCGGAGAGTTCCTCACCATCATCCAGTCGGGCCAGGCCGCGCCGGGCACGCCGAAGATGCTGCACCGGGCGCTGGCCCGAGCGTCGGTGTCGCTGCTGCCGCCGATCGTGCGCCAGAAGCTGGCGCTGGGCCGGGAATACGACCTGACGACGGCCGACCGCATCGCGCTGAAACTGGCCGGGGCCCTGGCCGACCGGATCGCCATTCCCGGCTCGCCGCCCAGCGACGCCAGCCTGCGCCTCGGCCTGCCGGCCAACTTCCTCTACCGCGGCAAGGCTGAGCAGGCGCGCCTGCTGGCGGCCCGCGCCGCGGCGATGCCGGACAGCGCCGAACCCGCCACGGCCTGAGCCTCAGCGCCCGCTGAACACCGGAGGACGTTTCTCGAGGAAGCTGGCCACGCCCTCCTTGTGGTCCTCGGTGTTCATCAGGGCGCGGATGGTCTCGATGGCCCAGCCGCCGAGGTCGCGCGGATCGCCATAGGTCCCGCGGCGCAGGCCCTCCTTCATGTAGCGGAGGGCCAGCGGCGGGTTGCAGGCGATGCGGGCGGCCATCGCCCGGGCGCGGGTCATCAGGTCCTCGTGCGGCGTGACCTCGCTGACCAGCCCGATGCGCAGCGCCTCGGCCGCGTCGATGATGTCGCCGGTGAACAGCAGCTCGGCCGCCTTGGCCGGGCCGACGATCGAGGGCAGGCGGTAGAAGCCCCCCACGTCGCAGACCAGGCCGCGCTTGATGAACATCTCGCTGAAGCGGGCCTTCTCCGAGGCGAGGCGGATGTCGGCATAGAGCGCCAGCTCCATGCCCCAGCCGACGGCCGGGCCGTTGACGGCCGCGATCACCGGCTTGTCGCACTCCAGCGCCGCCATGGCCGCCGGGGTCGGCCTGTGCCGCACGACCGGCGAGCGGTCCTTCGACACGGCCTTGGGCCCGGCCATGATCTCGCGCACGTCGTCGCCGGAGCAGAAGGCCGGGTCGGCGCCGGTGACGATCACGCAGCGCGCCTCGCTGTCGGTCACCGCCCGGCGGAAGGCCGCTTCCAGCCGGTCATAGGCGTCGAAGTTCAGCGCGTTGCGCTGGTCGGGCCGATTCAGGGTGATGGTGGCGACATGGTCGACGACCTCGTAGGTCACGCTCTCGGCGGCGGCGTCCTGGCTCATGTTCGTTTCCCCACGCCGGTTTCCGGCCTTGTTTCACCACAGGATGCGCGCCCGCGCGGGCCGTCTCAATCGGGAAAATGGCCGTCCCCGACGGAAGGGCTTGTGGCGCCGGAGGGGAAAGCGGCCATGGTGCCGGCGAACGAGGACTCCGACATGACCACCTCCGCACCCCCGGTCCGCGACGTGACCCCGGCCCACTACTTCGACCCGGCGCCGCTGGAGGCCTGGCTGCGCCGCGAGGTCGAGAATTTCGGCGACGCCATGGTCGTCCAGCAGTTCCAGGGCGGCGCCTCGAACCCGACCTTCCTGCTGACGACCCAGACCGCCGACGGCCCGCGCCTCTACGTCCTGCGCAAGAAGCCGCCGGGCGTGCTGCTGGCCAGCGCCCACCAGGTCGACCGCGAGTACAAGGTGATGAAGGCGCTCGACGGCCGGGTGCCGGTGCCGAAGATGCGCGCCCTGTGCATGGACGAGGCGGTCATCGGCACGGCCTTCTACGTCATGGACTATCTCGAGGGCCGCATCTTCCGCGACGCGACCCTGCCCGGGATGACGCCGGCCGAACGCACGGCGATCTACGACGATCTCAACGCCACGCTGGCGAAGCTGCACAAGGTCGACTTCGTCGCCGCCGGCCTCGGCGACTTCGGCAGGGCCGGCGGCTACTTCGAGCGCCAGGTCAGCCGCTGGACCAAGCAGTATCGCGGCGCCGAGAGCGAGCCGATCCCGGAGATGGAGGCGCTGATCGCCCAGCTGCCCGGCCGCATCCCGAAAGAGGATCCGGTCTCCATCGCCCACGGCGACTACCGGCTGGAGAACGTCATGTTCCACCCGACCGAGCCGAAGCTGATTGCGGTGCTTGACTGGGAGCTGTCGACCATCGGCAACCCGCTGGCCGACATCGCCTACAACGCGTTCCTCTGGCGCTCGCATTCGCCGTCCTGGGGCACGCTGCAGGGCGTGGACTTCGCCGCCAGCGGCATCCCGACGGAAGCGGACTACGTGGCCGCCTGGTGCAAGCGGATGGGCCGCGGGCCGATCGAGGACTGGCCGTTCTACATGGCCTTCTCGATCTTCCGCCTCGCCTCGATCTCGCAGGGCGTCTACCGCCGCATCCTGGCCGGCAACGCCGCCAGCGATCGCCCCGCCGAGAACGGCACACCCCACCTCGCCAGGCAGGCCCTCGAGATCCTCGAAGGCCGCGACTGATCTTCAGACCCTGAAAGACCGCCCATGACCTATCCGATCCCCAACGTCTCCACCGACCTGACCGGCCAGGTGGCGCTCGTCACCGGCGCCTCCTCTGGCCTCGGCGTGCGCTTCGCCAAAACCCTGGCCAAGTGCGGCGCCAAGGTCGTGCTGACCGCCCGCCGGCTCGACCGGCTCGAAGCCCTGGCCGCCGAGATCCGCGCCGACGGCGGCGAGGCCCTTGCTCTGGAGCTGGACGTGACCGACGCCGACCAGTTACTGGACGTGGTCGCCAAGGCCGAGGAGGCCTTCGGCACGGTGACCATCCTGGTCAACAACGCCGGCATCCCGGACGCCCAGCGGGCCGTGAAGATGTCGGTCGACCTGATTGACCGGGTCATCGGCGTGAACCTGCGCGCGCCCTACATCCTCTGCTGCGAGGTCGCCCGCCGCCTGATCGCGGCGAAGAAACCCGGCCGGATCGTCAACATCGCCTCGGTCGCCGCCTTCGAATACAGCGGCAACGGCGCGGCCCTCTATTCGATCACCAAGTCGGCCGTCGTGCGCATGACCGAGGCCCTGGCCGTCGAATGGTCCAGCGCCAACATCAACGTCAACGCCATCGCGCCGGGGGCCTTCGCCTCGGAGATGATGGACGGCATGCTCTCGCGCATCGGCGACATCAGCCAGCACTTCCCGCGCAAACGTCTGGGCGACCCTGCGCAGCTGGACAGCGCCCTGCTGTTCCTCGTCTCGCCGGCCTCGGACTTCGTCACCGGCTCGACGATCCGCGTCGATGACGGCCAGAGCGGGCGGTAGGGTTCCCTGTCACCGGGTGCGCAGCTGCGGATGCTCCCCCTCCGGGGGAGCTGTCAGCCCGAAGGGCTGACTGAGGGGGCTACCGGCGTTGCGGTGCAG
>CANJYY010000040.1 GCA_947479185.1 Caulobacteraceae bacterium | reverse complement strand
GCCTTCTACATGGGCGGCACGCACGAGAACGCGCGCTTCCTCGGCGAGCTGGAGCGGCTGCCCGGCTGCTGCGGCATCAAGGTGTTCATGGGCGCCTCGACCGGCACCCTGCTGATCAAGGACGACGCCGGCGTCGAGGAGGTGCTCAAGCACATCAACCGTCGGGCCGCCTTCCACTCCGAGGACGAGTACCGGCTGGAGGAGCGGCGCCCGCTGGCCCGCACCGGCGACTGGACCAGCCACCCGGAGGTGCGCGACGCCGAGAGCGCGATCCGCTCGACCCGCCGCCTCGTCGGCCTGGCCCGCAAGACCGGCAAGCGCATCCATGTGCTGCATGTGACCACGGCCGAGGAGATGGAATTCCTGGCCCTCAACAAGGACGTGGCCAGCGTCGAGGTGACGCCGCAGCACCTGACCCTCGCCGGACCCGAGGCCTATGAGCGGCTCAAGGGCTACGCCCAGATGAACCCGCCGATCCGCGAGGCGCATCACCGCGACGCGCTGTGGGCCGGCCTGGCCACCGGCGTCGCCGACGTGATGGGTTCCGACCACGCCCCGCACACCGCCGAGGAAAAGGCGCGGCCCTATCCGGCCTCGCCGTCGGGCATGCCGGGGGTGCAGACCCTGGTGCCGATCATGCTGACCCATGTGGCCGAGGGCCGGCTGACGCTGGAGCGGTTCGTCGACCTGACCAGCCACGGCCCCAACCGGGTGTTCGGCCTGGCCGAGAAGGGCCGCATCGCCGAGGGCTTCGACGCCGACCTGACCATCGTCGACCTCAAGGCCCGCCGCACCATCCGCCACGCCGACCAGGCCAGCCGCGTCGGCTGGACCCCGTTCGACGGCTTCGAGGCGAAGGGCTGGCCGGTGGCGACGATCGTGCGCGGCATCACCGTGATGCGCGACGACGAGATCGTGGCCCACGGGCGCGGCAAGCCGGTGCGGTTCGGCGAGACGCTGAAACACTGATCCTCTCCGCGAAGCGGGGAGGGGGACCGCGCGGAGCGCGGTCGAGGGGCCGGCGCGACGGCGAGCGGTCCAATCCTGAATTCCGGACTTTCCGGCCCAGCCTGCGCTGACCCCTCAACCATGCTCCGCATGGTCCCCCTCCCCAGCGTTGCCGGGGAGGATTGAATCGCTCCAACGGGCGCCCGATAACCGCGCCCATGGACGGAAACACAGCGCTCTCCACAGCTCCCTTTCGTGACGCCCGCTATGCGCCGCGCCGGCTCGATGTCGAGCGGCGGGCGGACGGGTCGCTGGTGCTGGCCAATCCGACGCCGGTCGACGGGCGTTACACCACCACGCTGGATGCGCTGGTCCGCTGGAGTGCGGAAGCGCCCGACCGGGTCTGGCTGGCCGAGCGGGCCGGAGACGGCTGGCGGACGGTCGATTACGCGACGGCGCTGACGCAGGTCTCGGCCCTGGCCGGCGGGCTGAAGGGCCTGGGCCTAAAGCGCGGCGACTGCCTGCTGATCCTCGCGCGCAACACGGTCGACCACGCGCTGATCTGCTACGCGGCCATGGCGCTCGGCGTAGCGGTCGCGCCGGTGTCGCCGCAGTACGGCCTGGCCGGGGCCGACCTGTCGCGGCTGGCCTATGCCTGCGGCGTGCTGAGCCCGGACGCGGTCTATGCCGACGACGCGGCGGCCTTCGCCGGGGCGCTGGAGGCGGACTTCCTCAAGGGGCTGCCGGTGGTGGCCAGCGCCAACGCGCGGCCGACCGACATCGTCTTCACCGACCTGCTGGCCTCGGCCCCGACCGCCTTCGTCGCCCAGCCGGACGACACGGCCAAGCTGCTGCTGACCTCGGGTTCGACGGGCCGGCCCAAGGCGGTCATCGGCCTGCACCGCAACATCGCCTTCAACGCCGCCCAGATCGCCGCCTGTTTCGACGATCCCGACCCGCCGGTGGTGGTCAACGCCGCGCCCTGGAGCCACAGCCTGGGGGCCAACGCCATCCTGCACATGGTGCTGCACCGGGGCGGGACGCTGTACATCGACGCCGGTCAGCCGACGCCCGGCCGGTTCGCCGAGACGGTGCGCAACCTGAACGAGGTCTCGCCGACCTATCACAACATGGTCCCGGCCGGCTGGGCGCTGTTCGCCAGCGCGCTGGAGGCGGACGAAGCCCTGGCGCGGACCTTCTTCAAGCGGGTGCGGGTGCTGCAGTACGGCGGCGCCTCGATCGCCCAGAGCATCATCGACCGGGTCCAGGCCGTGGCCATCGCCACCATCGGCGAGCGGGTGACCTTCGCCACCGGCTACGGCTCGACCGAGACCGGGCCGACGGCCTGCAACATCCACTGGCTGAACGGCCGGGGCGGGATGATCGGCCTGCCGGTGCCGGGCACGGCGGTGAAGCTGGTCCCCACGGCTGAGAAGTTCGAAATCCGCGTGAAGGGACCACAGGTCTCGCCCGGCTACCTCGGCGAGCCCGGCCTGTCGGCGGAGGCCTTCGACGAGGAGGGCTTCTACCGCCTCGGCGACGCGGCGCGGGCCATCGATCCGTCTGATCCGGAAGCGGGGCTGATGTTCGACGGCCGGCTGGTAGAGAACTTCAAGCTGGCCAGCGGCACCTTCGTCGCCGCCGGCGCGCTGCGGGTGACCGCCGTCTCGGCCATCGGCGGGGCGGTCAGCGACGCGGTGGTCTGCGGCGAGGGGCAGGAGGGCGTCGGCCTGATGCTGTTCCTCGACCCGGGCTTCAACGCCCGCCACCCGGATCCTGCCGAGGTGCGGGCGGTGATCCGCGCCGGTCTTGAGAAGATGAACGCGGCGGCCAGGGGCGGCGGCGGCAGGATCTGGCGTGCGCTGATCCTCGACGGCGCGCCGGACGCGGCCAGCGGCGAGCTGACCGACAAGGGCTACATCAACCAGGCGATGGCGCGGGACCGCCGGCCGGCCGAGCTGGCCCGGCTGTTCGCGGAGACGCCGGACGACGGGGTGATGGCGTTCTGATCACGATCGATGCTCCCCGCTTGCCGGGGAGCTGTCAGGCGAAGCCTGACTGAGGGGGCAGCGCCAGCTCTTCCGGACCGACCGGAATTCGGGATGGGGCCGCTGGCGTTCGCGCCGCCCCCTCCACCATGCTCCGCGTGGTCCCCCTCCCCGGCTTCGCGGGGAGGTCAGGTCTTGGATTTCAACGCCGCCACAACCCCCACGCAGATCAGCAGCTGGCCGCCGTAATAGGGGACCCAGACCGCCAGTTCGGTGAGGAAGATGTCCGGCAGCGGGCCCATCTTGGCGAAGATCACCAGGTCGCTGACGAGGAACAGCAGGGCCCCGATGCCGACCCTCAGTCGCGGGAAGCGGCTGGTCCAGGCGGTCGCGGCCATCAGCGACAGGCCCAGCGTATAGAAGGCCACGCCCGGCGCGGCGGCCCGGTCGGCCGGCAGCATGAAGGCGATGAACACACTCGCGGGGACCAGCAGCAGCGCCAGCGCCGTCTGGCTGCGGGTCAGGGCAGGGCGGCGGTTGCTCAGGTACAGGCCGACGGCGACCAGGTGGCCGATCAGGAAGGCCACCGCCCCGACGATGAACTGGATGTTCAGCAGCACGTCGCCGAGCACGCCGAAGGTCATCACTGCCGTCAGCAGCCAGCCGTCACGGTCGCGGGCCTTGAGCGCCGCATACACCGCCAGCAGGCCGACGCCCGAGCCCTTCCACGCCAGCTCCAGCGGCCCGGGCAGGTCCAGACTCCAGGCGGCGATGTAGCTCACCCCGCCGAGGATCGAGCCGATCAGCGCCCAGCGGGCGGCCGTGTCGCGCGGTGTCATGGTCGTTCCCCCTCTTTGACCTCTGCATGCCCGGTTTGGCGCGGCGGCAAAAGGTCGAATTGGTCTGGATCAAGCCGTCGCCCGCGCGGGCCGCCTAGGGTCCCTGCAAAACGCGGGAGGCGCCGGGCATGACCACTCTGATCGATGCATTGAGACTGGCCCTGGCCCCTGATGCGGTGCTGGACGGGACGCCGGGCGCCGAGACGTTCCAGAGCCCCTGGACCCGGCTGGGCGCGCCGCTGGCGGTCGTCCGGCCGGCCTCGACGGCGCAGGTGGCCGCCGTCCTGCGGCTGGCGTCTGACGCCGGCGTGCCCGTCGTGCCCTGGGGCGGTCGCACCGGCCTCGTCGACGGCTGTGTCGCGGACGGGGCCATCGCCCTGTCGCTGGACCGGATGGCGGCCATCGAAGGCGTCGACGCAGGCGCCGGGACGATGACGGTCCAGGCCGGCTGCATCCTGCAGACCGCCTGCGAGGCGGCCGCCGACGAGGGCCTGCTGCTGCCGCTGGACCTCGGTTCGCGCGGCTCGGCGACGATCGGCGGCAACATCGCCACCAACGCCGGCGGCAACCGCGTCCTGCGCTACGGCATGATGCGCGAGATGGTGCTGGGGCTGGAGGCGGTGCTGGCCGACGGCACGGTGATCGACGCCATGAACCCGCTGCTGAAGAACAACGCCGGCTACGACCTCAAGCCGCTGTTCATCGGCTCGGAGGGCACGCTGGGCGTGGTCACCCGGGCGGTGCTGCGGCTGCGGCCGGCGCCCGTCAGCCAGGACACGGCCTTCATCGGCGTCGAGCATTTCGACGACCTGCCGCGCCTGCTGCGGCGTCTGGAGCGGGGGCTCGGCGGCAACCTGTCGGCCTTCGAGGTGATGTGGGCCGACTTCCATGATCTGGTCACCAGCGCCCCGGCGCGGGGCCGCCCGCCGCTAGCGGAGCGCTATCCCTGGTATGTCCTGGTGGAAAGCCTGGGCGCCGATCCGGCGGTCGACGCGGCGCGGTTCGAGACCTGCCTCGGCGCGGCGCTGGAGGAGGGCGAGATCGCCGACGCGGTTCTCGCCCGCTCAAAGGCCGAGCGCGAGGCGATGTGGGCCCTGCGCGACGACGTCGCCCAGACCGCGCGCAACGGCCCGATCGTGACCTTCGACGTCAGCCTGCCGATCCCGGCGATGAACGCCTATGTCGGCGCGGTGCAGGCCGCCCTGGCCGAGCACTGGCCGGACCTCGGACCGCCGATGGTGTTCGGCCATCTCGGCGACGGCAACCTGCACATCATCGCCCGTGTCCCGGCCCTGACGCCGGAGCACCGGCATAGGGCGGAGATGATCGTCTATCGCCCTCTGACGGCGCTGGGCGGATCGATCTCGGCCGAGCACGGCATCGGCCTGCAGAAGCGCGATCACCTCGATCTGACCCGCTCGCCGGCCGAGATCGCCCTGATGCGCCGGCTCAAGGGGGCGCTCGATCCTGCGGGCATCCTCAACCCCGGAAAGATCATCGCCTGACCTCTGGCGAGGCGCCCGCCCGTTGGCGCGGCGCGCGAAATGTTGGATGGGTGGCGTGCTGCCCCGAACGGAGAAGACCATGAACGGCGCCGACGCCCTGATCACCACGCTCGCCGACAACGGCGTGACCGCCTGTTTCGCCAATCCGGGCACCAGCGAGATGCAGTTCGTCTCGGCCCTGGACCGCGAGCCGCGCATGCGCTCGGTGCTGTGTCTGTTCGAGGGGGTGGCGACGGGCGCCGCCGACGGCTACGGCCGGATGGCCGGCAAGCCCGCCTGCACCCTGCTGCACCTGGGCGCCGGCTACGCCAACGGCGGGGCCAACCTGCACAACGCCCGCCGGGCCGGCACGCCGCTGGTCAACGTCATCGGCGACCACGCCACCTATCACCGGCAGTACGACGCGCCGCTGAACTCCGACATCGCCGGCTGGGCCGCGCCCAACAGCCTGTGGGTCAAGTCGGCCGAGACGGCCGATGACGTCGGGCCGCTGACCGCCGAGGCGGTGAAGGCCAGCTTCGGCGCGCCGGGCGGCTGCGCCAGCCTGATCCTGCCGGCCGACAGCGCCTGGACCGAGACCACCGTGGTCGGGCCGGTGCTGACCCCCGCGCCGCGCGCCCAGGTCTCCGCCGAAACGACCGCGGCCATCGCCGCGCGAATCAAGGCGGCGAAGAAGCCGGTGATCCTGATGGGCGGCTCGACCTGCCTCGACGCCGGCGTGCGCCAGGCGGGCCGCATCGCCGCCACGGGCGTGCGCACCCTGACCGACACCTTCGTCGCCCGCATCGCCCGCGGCGCCGGCCGGTTCGCACCGGACAAGATGATGTATTTCGGCGAGATGGCCCTGGCCGACCTCGAGGGGGTCGACCTGATGGTGCTGGTCGAGACCACCGAGCCGGTGGCTTTCTTCGCCTATCCCGACCGGCCCAGCCTGCTGACGCCGGAAGGCTGCGAGACCTTCAGTCTGTGCGGCCGCGAGGCCGACGGCATCGGCGCGCTGCAGGCCCTGGCCGATGCGCTGGGCGCGCCGGAGTCCTCGCCGGTCGAGGGGCAGAAGCTGCCGGACATGCCGGTCGGGGCGCAGAACCCCTACACCATCGGCGCCTCGATCGCCCGGCACATGCCGGACAACACCATCATCAGCGACGACGCGGTGACCGCCGGCCTGCCGGTGTTCCAGTCGACCCGCACGGCCCGGCCGCACGACTGGCTTTGCCTGACCGGCGGCGCCATCGGCCAGGGCATCCCGCTGGCCATCGGCGCGGCCGTGGCCTGTCCGGACCAGAAGGTGCTCAGTCTGAACGGCGACGGCGCGGCGATGTACACGGTGCAGGGCCTGTGGACGATCGCCCGCGAACAGCTGGACGTGACCGTCGTGGTGTTCGCCAACCACGCCTACCGCATCCTCAACATCGAGATGGGCCGCACCGGCGCCGGCAACCCCGGCCCGGCGGCGAAGAAGCTGCTCGACCTGGGCTCGCCGCGCATCGACTGGGTCAGCCTGGCGAGCGGGCTGGGTCTGCCGGCCGAGCGCTGCTCGACAGTCGAGGAATTCGACGACGCCTTCGCCCGCGCCATGAACCAGAAGGGCCCGCGCTTCATCGAGGCGGCGCTGTAGAACGGTCATTCCTCCCCGCATCGCGGGGAGGGGGACCAGCCGGAGGCTGGTGGAGAGGCGGCGCTGACGTCGGCGGCCCCCTCCGGAATTCCTGTCTTTCCGGCAAGCCCGGCGCTGCCCCCTCCACCATGCTCCGCATGGTCCCCCTCCCCTCTGCGAGGGGAGGATCGGACAAGAAAAAGGCCCGCCGGATCGCTCCGGCGGGCCTTCGTCTGTTCAGATCAGCCTGAAGATCAGTTGCTGGTCTTGTTGGTCGGCAGCTTGCAGCCGCCGCCGACGCCCGACGCCTGGCGACAGCTCAGGACTTCCTTGGGCGTGTCCGATTTCGGCGGGTAGTTGATCACCCAGCCGGGCAGGCCGTCGGCGCAGGCGACTTCAACGAAGCCCTCGCCGGTTTCGGTCTTGCCGATGACGCGGGCGTCGGAGACGACGCAGGAGCCCTTGCCGAGCGACCGCAGGTCGTTGCTGATCTTGACCACCGACGCGGCCTTGGGCGTGAAGCTGCAGCCGTAGCCCTGAAGTTCGGCGACGATGCAGTTGTAGACCTTGCCGCCGCCGCTGGCGTCGAACACCGCGACGCCGCCGTCGGGGCGATCCGAGCACTTCAGCTCGACCACTTCCTCGGGCTTACCGCGGGAAGGGAACAGGGCGTACTTCTCGACCTTGCAGGGGAAGCCGGCCTTGGCGGCCAGACGGGTGTAGAGGCCCGCCTGCTCGGTCTTGGCTTCGCGCGAGTCGGTCAGGGTGCATTCGGCGCCGCCGGGCGCGTTGGCGCAGTCGATGGTGCGGGCCAGCGAACCGTTGGCGGCGCGCTCGAGCACATAGCCCTTGCCGTCCTGGCAGGCGACTTCGAAGTAGGTCGAGCCGGTCACCGACGACAGGATGTAGCGCTTGTCGGTGACGACGCAGTTCTTGCGCGCCGAGGCGGCCAGCGTGTCGACCATGGCCAGCTGGGCTTCACGGGTGGTCAGCTGGCAGGCCAGGTTCGAGCCGGGCTCGTAGGCGAGGCAGGTGTTGGCCTTGACCTCCTTGGTCGCGTCGGCCGGATAGGAGGTGACCAGCACCAGACCCGAGCCGTTCTTGCAGGCGACTTCGAAGAAGGTGTTCTTGGTGCTGGCGCCGATCGAGCGGGCCGTGTCGATGTCGCAGGCGGCGTTGGCCTTGGCGACGAACGGCGCGAGCGACTGGGCCGGCTCGGCGTTGGCGGGCAGCTTGCAGGCCAGCGAGCCGGGCTTGCCGTCCGCGCCGGGCTTGCCGGTTTCGAGGCAGGGATAGAACTGCGGCGGGGTCACATTGCCCGCGGTGGCGACGATGACGCCGCCCAAGCCGGGGTTGCAGGCGATTTCGTAGAAGGCGCTCTTGGTCTTCGCGTCGGCGCCGATCCAGCGCGCGTCGGACACCGTGCAGGACAGGCCCGCCGCGGTCACCAGGGCCGGCGCGTCGGCCATACCCTTTTCGCGCGCCTTGGGGTCCACGCCGGTCGCCGCGGCGGGGGCGGGCTTCTTGGCCGCGAGCACCATGGTGGCGGGCGCCATCACAGCTAGCGCCAGAACGGCCGTCAGGCCGATCCCGAATTTCCTCATTGTTCTGTCTCCTGGCCGAATTCCTCGCGCGGACTTAAACGCGCGCTTTTTTCGGGGGTCAAGGTCACGCAACCGGCCGGCGGAATTGCGGCGCGGAGCTGAACAGCCGATGATGGGCGCGTTCATCGGGAGTGCAGGGCGTTGCGGGACGGAATCGAAGAAACGGCGGCCGAGGTGCGGCGGCCGAAACTGGACTATCCCTTCGAGACAGGCCCCACACCCGGAACGGGTGAAGCGGTGGAAGTCGCCCCGGGTGTGATGTGGCTGCGCATGCCGCTGGGCGGCGCGCTGCAGTTCATCAACGTCTGGGCCATCGCCGACGGCGAGGGCTGGTGCGTGGTCGATACCGGCATGCAGACGCGCGACACGTCCCAGGCCTGGCGGACGGCGTTCAAGGACGCCCTGGGCGGCAAGCCGATCACCCGGGTGATCGTGACGCACCTGCATCCCGACCATATCGGCCTCGCCGGCTGGATGACGCGCAAGTTCCAGTGCCGCCTGTGGATGACCCGGCTGGAGTACCTGCAGTGCCGCATGCTGGTGGCCGACACCGGCCGCGAGGCGCCCGAGGACGGCATGCGCTTCTACAAGGCCGCCGGCTGGGACGAGGACGCGCTGGAGAACTACCGCGCGCGTTTCGGCGGGTTCGGCAAGGCGATCTACCAGCTGCCCGACAGCTACCGCCGGCTCAATGACGGCGATGAATTCGACATCGGCGGCCACATGTGGCGGATCGTCACCGGCAACGGCCATTCGCCGGACCACGCCTGCCTCTACTGCCCGGAGCTGAAGCTGCTGATCTCCGGCGACCAGGTGCTGCCGCGCATCTCCTCGAACGTCTCGGTGTTCCCGACCGAGCCGGACGCCGATCCGCTGACCGACTGGATGACCAGCTGCGCCAAGGTGAAGGCGGCGGTGCCGGATGAGGTGCTGGTGCTGCCGGCGCACAACGACCCGTTCCACGGCCTGCACGCGCGGCTCGACCACCTGATCGCCGGCCACGAGCGGTCGCTGGGCCGGCTGGAGAAGTCGCTGGCCGAGCCGAAGCGCGCCGTCGACGTGTTCGGCGCCCTGTTCGCCCGCCCGATCGGCCCCGAACTGGTCGGCATGGCCACCGGCGAGAGCCTGGCCCACATCAACTGCCTGATCGAACGCGGCAAGGCGGTGGCCGAGGCGGATGCGGACGGGGTGATCTGGTACCGGGCGGGGTGAAATATTGTACTTCCTCCCCGCGAAGCCGGGGAGGAAAGAACATATATGTTTCACATGTGAACTTGATGTTTCACATGTGAAGCATATAGTCGCGTTCGATGACCGAGCGCCCCCTCTTCTACGCCCTGCTGAAAGCCGCCCAGAAGCGCGTCGAGCGCTGGGTGGAGGCCGAGGCCGCGCAGATCGAGGGCGTCACCTCGGCCCAGGCGGGTCTGGTGCTGTTTCTCGGGCGGTCGGACGGCGCGGCCATCGGCGACGCCGCCGAGGCGCTGGACGTGGCCCCGTCGGCCATGACCGGGCTGGTCGATCGCATGACCCGCGCCGGCTATGTCGAGCGACGACCCGACCCGACCGACGGGCGCGGCCAGCGGCTGTACCTGACCGCCCAGGGCTGGTCGGCGCGCGAGCGGGCCGTGGCCCTGCTCGATGATCTCAACCACCGCATGAGCGATGGCCTGTCGGAGGAGGACGCCACTGTCGTCGCCCGCTGGCTGGAAGCCGTCGCCGTAAAATTCTCCAGGGAGGACTGACCCCATGACCGACCGCATCACCTCGCCCTTCGGGGCCTTCACGCCGGCGCGCGAGGTCGTGGCCGGCCACGACCTGAGCGGCAAGACGGTCATCGTCACCGGCGCCGCCACCGGCATCGGCATCGAGACCGCCCGCGCCCTGGCCGAGGCCGGCGCCGACGTGGTCATCGCCGCGCGCAAGCCCGACCTCGCCGCCGCCGCCATCGCCGACATCGCGAAGACCGCGAAAGGCCCCGGCGCCCGGTTCGAGATGCTCGACCTGTCGGACCTGGCCTCGATCCGCGCGTTCGGCGCGCGCTGGGGGACCGCGCCGCTGCACATCCTGATCAACAACGCCGCCGTCATGGCCTGCCCGCTGGACCGCACCCACGACGGGTTCGAGATGCAGATCGGCACCAACCACTTCGGCCACTTCCTGCTGGGCAATCTGCTGGCCCCGGCGCTGGAAGCCGGCGCGAAGGGCGCGGGCAAGGCCTCGCGGCTGGTCAGCCTGTCGTCGATCGGTCACCGCCGGTCGGACATCAACTGGGAGGACGTCAACTACGTCACCCGGCCCTATGACAAATGGGAGAGCTACGGCCAGGCCAAGACGGCCAACGCCCTGTTCGCGGTGGGCTTCCACAGGCGCTTCAAGGATCGCGGGATCACCGCCAACGCCGTCATGCCCGGCGGCATCATGACCCCGTTGCAGCGGCACCTGCCGCATGAGGAGATGGTCGCGCTGGGCTGGATCGACGAGACGACCGGCAAGATCCGCGACGGCTTCAAGACGCCGGAGCAGGGCGCCTCGACCAGCGTGTGGGCGGCGGTCGGCCCGGAGCTCGAGGGCGTCGGCGGCCTGTATCTCGAGAACTGCAACCAGGCCCTGCCCTGGTCTCAGGCAACGCCCTGGGAAGGCGTCATGCCGCACGCCCTGGACCCCGACAGCGCCGAGCGGCTCTGGGCCCTGTCGGTGGAGACCGTCGGGCTGGGGTGAGGGGTGCGTGGTTCGAGCCCCGGACTTGATCCGGGGGGACCTGAGGGTCCGCTCCTCACCAAGACGGACAGAGTGGTCGATCAACCCCTCTTCGTCATCCTGAGGAGCGAGCCTCAAGCGAGCGTCTCGAAGGACGCACCTTCCCCAGGAAGGAGCTTGAGGTCTAGGCTTGCGCCATGACCCTGACCATCCGACCCGCCCATCCCGGCGACGCGCCTGTCATCCTCGGCTTCATCCACGCCCTGGCCGAGTACGAGAAGCTGCGCCATGAGGCCGATCTGGCGCTGCACGACGTGGAGGTCTCGTTCTTCGGCGCCGCGCCGCGGGTGTTCTGCGACATCGCCGAACTGGCCGGCCGGCCGGTCGGCTTCGCGGTCTGGTTCTACAGCTACTCCACCTTCCGCGGTCGGCACGGCATCTACCTGGAAGACCTGTTCGTCGAACCGGCGGCGCGCGGCGTCGGCGCCGGCAAGGCGCTGCTTGCCGGCCTCGCGCGGCGCTGCCGGGACGAGAACTTGCCGCGCCTCGACTGGGCGGTGCTGGACTGGAACGCGCCGTCGATCGCCTTCTACGACTCGCTGGGGGCCGAGGCCCTCGACGGCTGGACCACACGCCGTCTGACCGGCGCGCCGCTGGAGCGCCTGGCCGCGTCATGAGCGCGCCGCCGGACACCGTGCTGGACGTTACGCCCGAGGAGACGGCGGCGATCCGCGCGGCGGTGCTGGCGGCCGATCTCGACGGGCTGGGGCCCGGCCGCTCGCTCGCCCGGCCCGAGGACGCCGCCGACCTGACGGCCTTCCTGACCGACCCCCGCGTCACCGACGCCATCTATGACCTGCCCCGGCCGTTCACCCACGAAAACGTCGGCCGCTGGATCGTCGAGTCCGAGGCCCTGCGCCAGGCGGGCCGGCGGCTGCTGATCCTGACGCGCGACGAGACGGGGCGGATCGCCGGCTACAGCTGCGTCAGCGTCTGGCCGGAACGGTCGGCGGCGGAGCTGGCCGGCGCCCTGCGTGCGGACCGCCAGAGCGGCGGGCAGGGCGGGGCGGGCGCGCTGCACAGCTTCGGCTGGATCTTTCAGGCGCTGAAGGTGCGGATGATGTGCCTGACCGCCGCCGTGGACAACGTCCGGTCGGCCAAGCTGATCGATGCCGCCGGGTTCGTGCGGATGGGCGCGCGCGAGGTCGTGCGTCCGGACGGGACGACGCGGACGTCGCTCTACTGGGAGGTGACGGCGGCGCAGTGGCGCGCGCGCTGGGGGTAGCGTGCGTGGTTCGAGACGCTCGCTTGAGGCTTGCTCCTCACCATGACGACCAGAAGGGTAAGCCCACCCAGCACGTCATCCTGAGGAGCGATCCCTCAGGATCGCGTCTCGAAGGACGCACTACGCCCGCTCGAACACCGCCGCGATGCCCTGGCCGCCGCCGATGCACATG
>CANJYY010000039.1 GCA_947479185.1 Caulobacteraceae bacterium | reverse complement strand
GGACATCGCCGGCATGCGCTTGGCGCTGGTGGACAGGAACTGCAGGCGGGGATCGAGCGTGCGGCCGCCCTGCCAGACCACGCCGCCGCCGGACATCATGCGCAGCACCGGCGAGGGCAGCGACAGCATGACTTTGAGGATCGCCTTCTGGAGGGCGGGATCGGCCATGCGGTCTCCGGGATCAGGGCGCCAGTCGGGGCAGGGCGGGCAGTCCGCCCAGGATCAGTTTGGTTGCAAAATCGGTCGCCGCGACGGTGTCGATCGGCCGCCGCTCGAGCATCTTGTCGCCGACCTGCCGCGCCACGGCGATACAGGCGGCGGCGAGGTAGTCCGCGTCGACCCGTGGGGCGCCGCCGTGTTCGATCGCCCGCGAAAAGGCATCGCGCACCTCTTCGAACACCCGCTCCATCTCCGGCGTCTGGACGCGCATGGGCGGCTGCTTCTCCCCCACCGGCCGCAGGACCTGCCAGGTCTCGTGCTCGTCGGCGATGAAGTCGAAATAGGCCTGGATGGCCGCGCGCAGGTAGCCGTCAAAACTCTGCGAGGCGTCCCAGCAGGCGCGCAGGATCGGCCGGAAGCGGGCCGCGCCGTCATCGGCCAGGGCCTCGAAGACCTCCTCGCGCGAGCGGAAGTAGTTGTAGAAGGTGCCGGAGGCGAGGCCGGTGCGGCGAATGATGTCGCGCACCGTGGCGACCTCGTAGCCGAGCTCGGAAAAGACCTCGCGGGCAGCCGCCAGGATCGCCTGGCGGTTGGCGACCTTGGTCTGTTCACGTTTTCCGGCCGAGAGAAGAACCACCTGACTCATCACCGGCAGGCTATCAGGTCAGACACCCTGCCGGAAAGAGCGACGTGAGGCCGATTCAACGGTTGTTCAGGGACCAACGGCCGCGGAAGAAATGCTCCGTCCCAGGCCGATCGACCGCAGGTCGCGCACGTCGTGCTCAACGACTTCGCAGTGTCCGCGATAGTCCCGGTCGGCGCACAGACGCCAGTAGCCCTCGACGCGCGCGCTCATGGCCCGGTCATTGAAGTCGCCGGGCATGTTGTTGACGTTGTTGTCGGCGGTGAAGGCGCGGCCGGTGAAGTTCGGGCCCTCGAAAAAGGTGATCCTCGACCGTCCCCAGCCGCCGCCACCGGACGGCGGATAGTAACCGCCGCCGGAGGGCGGATAGTCCGCGCCGCCGTCCATCTCGACGCGGGCGGAACTGATCGAGCGATCCAGGCCGATCGAGCGCAGATCGCGGATGTCGCGGTCAACCTCGACGCAGCGGCCGCGGTAGTCGCGGTCGCCGCAGAGCCGCCAGCTGCCGCGCAGGCGGGCGCTTCTGGCCCAGTCATTGTACTGCCGGGGCATGTTGCTGACGTCGCCGCTGAAGCTGACCGACCTGCCGGTGAATCCCGGGCCCTCGAAGAAGGTGATGCCCACATCGTCGCCTTGCCATCCGCCGCCGCCGGAAGGCGGATAGCCACCGCCTGACGGGGGGTAGCCGCCACCTGAGGGAGGATAGCCGCCGCCCGGGGGATGATACCCGCCGCCGGAGGGCGGATAGCCGTCGTCGGCCTGGGTCCGCAGGGAGCTGATCGAGCGGTCGAGCCCCAGCGCGCGCAGGTCGCGAACGTCGCGATCAACCTCCACGCAGCGGCCGCGATAGTCGCTGTCGGAGCACAGGCTCCAGCGGCCCACGACCCGGGCGCTCATGGCGCGGTCGTTGAGCTCGCGGGCCAGATTGGAGATGTCCCCGTTATAGGTGGTGGCGAGGCCGGTGAAGTTGGGGCCGTCGTAGAGCGTGACGCGCGCGCCGCCGCCGTACTGCGCCGCCGCTGGTCCGGCGATACCCGCCAGGGCGATCAGGCCGAGAAGAAGCCGCTTCATGTCCGTACCTCCGGTTCGACTCAGCGACTCTTGGTCGCCGGCGGAACCTAGATCAAGCGGTTCCACCTGAATGATCGCTGAACGCGCGAGGTTGAAGTCCGTTCTGCTTCATCCGCCAGAGCAGCACGTCGAGACGGTCCTGACCGAAGAAGGGCTCGCCCTCGAAGACCATGGTCGGCACGCCCCAGTGGCCGGCGGCTTCCAGCGCGGCCTGGTTGGCCGCGATCGCCGCGTCCAGGCGGTCGGCCTCGTCGCGGGCCGCGCGTTCGAGCGCCTCGGGGTCGAGACCGGCGCGCACCGCGGCCTGGGCCAGGTGGTCGCCTTCGTGCCAGTTGTCGATGCTTCCGCCCCAGATCACCCCGCCGGCCTCGGCGATGTATTCGAGGCCCTTGCCCGCCTCGGCGGCGGCCTGGCCCATGCGGGTTATGCGATAGATGTAGGGCTGGTCCTTCGGCACCTCGCCGCTGGCGATGTCCATGACGATCGGATCGGGCCGCGGCCAGCGGATCGGCGTGCCCTGCATCTGGCCCAGCCGGTAGACGTCCCGCGCCAGGTAGGGCGGCCAGAGGGGGTTCACCCGCTTGAAGAAGCCGTCGATGCGCACGGCTATCGGCAGCACCGGCCTGACGTTTACGGTCAGGTCATAGTCCGCCTGCAATTTGACCAGACCCGGCGTGGCCAGCCACGAATACGGGCTGCGGAAAGACCAGAAGACATCGACGCTCAGGGTCATTTTCTGTTTCCTCCTCCAGGAACCGTTTTGTTACCGGTGAGTATATAGAACGGTGCGTGCTGAGCCATGGGGGATTCGATGAACGGCCGAACCGCAGGACAGCCCCAGGGGCCGGCCTCCCAGACGGCCGCGGCCAGGCGTGATCGCGCCCGGGCCCGTCCGCGCGAAATTCTTGACGCTGCCCGCGACCTGTTCTCCCGCAAGGGTTTCGAGGCCGCGCGCATGGACGAGGTCGCCGCCGCGGCCGGGGTGACCAAGCCGGCCGTCTATCGCTACTTCCCCGGCAAGAGCGCGCTGATCGAGGCGTTGCTGGAAGAAGACCTGGCGGCGCCGTTTCGCCAACTGTCGGCCTGGGTCGATACGCACGAAGGCCCGGTCGAGGGCCTGATCGACGGGTTTTCGGACAGGGTCGGCGAACTGCAGGCCGGCGGGCTGATGCGCGGCTATCTCGTGCTGGCCCTCGACGGGGCCGGCCGCCACCCGGAGATCGCCGACTTCATCCGCAACCGGGTCCTCGCGCCCGGCCTGATCGTGCTGGCCAAGGCCTTCCACCAGGCCATGGCGCGCGGTGAACTGGCGGCCGGCCATGACCCGGCCCTGATGGCCCGGGTGTTCTTCGCCCCGTTCCTGCAGACCGCGCTCAGCTCGGTCGGCTACGCCCTGCCGGTCGGCGACAAGGCGGAGCGCGACCGCTATCGCGCCTTCCACACCGCAGCCTTCCTTAGGGCCTTCAGGGCCTGATCGGGGACCCGTACCGCCTTTGGTAAGTGTCCCCTGCAGCTTTCAAGTTGATGGGGACACGCCCTGAAGTGCATGTCCCCGCGCTCGGGTCTACGCCTTGACCGCTTCCGCCCGCGCCTTCACCGGCAGCGGATTGCCGGCGGCCTTCGCGCGCTTGCCGCCCCTGGCGATCTCCTTGATCAGGTCGTGGCAGTAGATGCCGAAGTCGACCTGGATCGTGTGCCGCTTCGACGCGTAGTACTGGCCCTTGTGGGTCGCTTCGTCCTTGACGGTGATGGCCTTCATCTCCGCCTCGGACGGCGGCAGGTACTGGCCGGTCAGATAGGCGCCGACCAGCTTCGCCTGCTGCTCGGCGAAGTTCACCAGCGTCGGCAGCGGCTGGGCCAGGGCCATGTAGAACAGGTTCGGAATGCCCGGCTTCATCATCCGCTTGAACAGCGGCAGCTGGTGGTCGGCGTCCGGGACCAGGTCCGCGTCATCGAAGAACGGGAAGCGCATGTCGTAGCCGGTGGCGAAGACGATGGCGTCGACCTGCTCCACGCTGTCGTCGGCGAAGCGGACGTTCTTGCCCTCCAGCGCCTTGATCGCCGGCTTGAACTTGATGTCGCCGCAGCCGGCGCGGGTCAGGAACTCGCCGCTGACCGAGGGGTGGGCCTCCAGCGGCTCATGGTCGGGCTTGGGAAGGCCGTAGTCCTCCATGTTGCCGACGGTCTTCTTCAGCACCCGGCGGGCCATGGCGATGCCCAGCTTGCGCGGCATCCAGTGCGGCATGGCGGTTTTGTCCGACGGCTTGCCGTTCATGTACTTGGGCATGACCCAGACGCCGCGCCGGGCCGAGACCCACAGGTTCTTCGCGATCGGCCGCTGGGCCAGTTCGCTGGCGATATCCATCGCCGAGTTGCCCATGCCGACGACGACGATGTTCTTGCCGCGCATGTCGACCGGGGTGAACGGGTCGCGATAGGCGTGGCTGTGGAAGGCCGCCCCGTCGAACTCGCCGTCATACTCCGGGATGCGCGGGCTCCAGTGGTGGCCGTTGCAGACGAACAATACGTCGTAAAGCCGCGTCTCGCCGGTCGAGAGGGTTACTTCCCACAGGCCATCGGCGTTGCGTTTCGCCTTCTCCACCGCGGTGTTGAAGGTGATCGTCTCACGCAGGCCGAAGTGGGCCACGTAGTCCTTGAAGTACTGGAACAGCTGGGCGTGCGAGGGGAAATCGGGCCAGTCGGCCGGCACGGCGAAGTCCTCGAACGCCAGCCGCCACTTGGAGGTGTCGATATGCAGGCTCTCGTAGCAGGCCGACATGCCGTTGGGGTTCTTGTAGTACCAGTTGCCGCCGATCTCGTCGGAGACCTCGAAGCAGTCGTAGGGGACGCCCACGTCCTTCAGCCGCTTGGCGGTGGTGAAGCCCGAGCATCCGGCGCCGATGATGCAGGCCTTGGGCAGACGTTCGGCCATGACGGCGCTCCCTGACTTATCGTTGTTCAGGCAAGCCTATCGGGCGTGAACTGCGGGTCAACCGTGACGCGGGGTCAGCCGGCGCAGCCCGAGACGCAGCGGCTCCAGTACTGCGGGCAGCGGTCATCCTCGCCGGCCAGGCAGAAGTAGTATTCCCGCGAGCAGCTCGTCCGGCATTGCGCGCCGCCCGACGAGCCGGCGGCGCTGATCGAGGTCGGCCGGACCGGGAGTGGCAGCAGGAGCGGGGCGTCCTCGGGGGCGGGGGATGGCGTGTTGGTCTGCGGACCCCTGAGCGCGGCCGCCTCGGCCGCCGGCGGACCGCTCGCGACCCGGTCCTGCTGCGCGACCGCGGGCGCGGCGAGCGCGAGGCTGAGGACAAGACAGGCGGCGAGGCGGCGCATCAGGCTACCCTCGGCTCAGCCGGTTAAGACCCGATTAACCATGATCACCCGGCGAGGACGTGCGGCGTCTCCGGAATCTCCCCGGCCAGGACAGCGGGCAGTCGCAGAGGCAGGTCCATCGGAAAGATCACCTCTTCGCTGGCCGCGATCTCCTGGACGGTCCACCAGCGCAGGGCGGTGACCATCCGCCGTTCGAGGTCGGTCCAGTGGTGGTCGACGACCTCTTCGTGCGGCGCGTGGGCGAGGAAGTAGTGCTCCAGCAGCCGGCGCGGCTCGCCCTCGACGATCAGGTCGAGCTCGCGCATCCAGACCTTCGGCCCCAGCACCATCTCGGTCAGGCCGGTTTCCTCGCGCAGCTCGCGCCAGGCCGCCGCCTCCAGCGTCTCGCCCTCGTCGACCCCGCCGCCGATGGTGCACCAGCCGCCGCCACTGTTGGCGGGGTCCTCGAAGCGCATGAGCAGCAGCCGACCCGCCGGCGAGATCAGCAGGAGCCGGACGGTCAGCCGCTCTCGGGGGATGATCATACGGTGCGCTGGGCCCGGTCCTTGTCGTTCGTCGTCTTGATCATGTCCTTGACCGCCTGCCACTGGTCGTCGCCCCATTCGGTCATGCGCGAGAAGTTGCCGCCGCTGGCGTTGTACTGGCCGCCGTCGATGGCGATGGTCTGGCCGTTCACATACTCCGAGCCCTTCGACAGCAGATAGACGGCCAGGTTGGCCAGCTCGGCCATTTCGCCGACCCGGTTCAGCGGATTGCCGCTCATGTTCTCGTAGGCGCTTTTCTGCTGGCCCGGGTTCAGGCGGGCGCTCATGCCCTCGGTCGGGAAGGGGCCGGGCGCGATGGCGTTGAAGCGGATGCCCTTGGGGCCCCACTCGACGGCCAGCGACTGGGTCATGACGTTCAGGCCGGCCTTGGACATGGCGCTGGGCACCGTGAACGGCCCGCCGTTCCACACCCAGGTGGTCAGGATGGAGATGACCGAGGCCTTCTTCCCCTCGGCGATCCAGCGCTTGCCGCATTCCAGCGTCACGAAGAACGAGCCGCGGAAGACGATGTTGGCGATGGCGTCGAACCCGCGCGGGGACAGGTCCTCGGTGCGGCTGATGAAGTTGCCGGCGGCGTTGTTGACCAGGCCGGTCAGCGCCCCGCCGTCGGCCCAGATGGTGTCGATCATGTCCTTGATCGCCTCGGGCACGCGGATGTCGCAGGGAATGCCGACGACCTTGCCCGGGGCGTCCGGATGGGCGTCCATCAGCTCCTTCGCCGCCTCTTCGAGAACATTGCCGCGGCGGCCGCAGATGTAGACCGTCGCGCCGAGCATCAGGCAGGCCTCGGCCATCACCTTGCCTAGCCCCGTGCCGCCCCCGGTGATCAGGATCCGCTCGCCGTCCATCAGGCCGGGGCGGTACATCAGGTCGTCGGGTTTGAAGGTCATGGCGGTTCTCCCTGTTTGCGCCAGAAAGGTCCGCCTTACGGTAGGGCGGTCAAGCGCCCGAGGCGAGATTCACGCCTGACGCGGGCGTGGTCGCCCGGCCTCGCCGCTGGCGAATGATCCCTTCCGCGACGACGAGGTTGATCGCCCAGCCGGCGCCCATCAGCAGGGCCCGGGAGCGTTCGTCCACCGGCCCCACGAGCAGGAGCCAGGGGATGTAGACGATCACCTGCGTGCCGGCCCCCATGCCGATCGCATAGGCCCGCATCATCCAGTCGCGGTGCCGGGCGAAGTCGCGGCGGCGGACAGCGTCCAGCCCCAGCAGCAGCGACGCGGCCATGGCCGAACCAAACACGAGGCGCAGGCCGTGGAGCAGGTCTCCGTCGTTCACCCCGGGCGGATAGACCTGGGTCATCCAGAGGCCCGTGCCCGCCGCGACCAGGCCGGCGAGCGCCATGGCGCGTCCGGCGGCGCGATGCCAGGCGGGTCGGCGGCCACGCCCCCCGGCGGCGAACTGGAAGGGGCCCAGGAGGCTGAAGGCGAAGATGCTGAGAATGTGCAGCACGAGCGGCGCCGGCGCGGCGGCGAACCGGGCGCTGTCCGGCCGGATCTCCCCGGCGCCAAGCCAGACCAGCCGGGCGACGCCCGCCGCGACGGGGACGACCGCGAGCGCCAGGAGCAGGGCCGGCGCGATCCAGGCCCTTCCAGCGGGTGACATTGACTTCGACATGCGTCCGGCTCCGTGAGGGAGCTTGGAGTACTTATACGTCGAGCCGATAGGAATGGCGGAAAATTCAAGTCTCTATATACGTATATGCATGAATTGGCAGTCGGTCTCCTTTGACTGGAATCAGGCGCGCGCCTTCCTCGCCACGGTCGAGGCCGGCTCGCTGTCCGCGGCGGCGCGGGCGTTGCGGGTGACCCAGCCGACGCTCAGCCGGCAGGTCGCCGCGCTTGAGGCGGATCTCGGGGTGACGCTGTTCGAGCGGGTCGGGCGGTCGCTGTCCCTCTCTCCGTCGGGGATTCAGCTGCTGGAGCACTTCCGGGGAATGGGCGAGGCGGCGGCCCAGATCTCCCTGGCGGCCTCTGGCCAGGCCCAGGCCATCGAAGGCCTGGTGACGATCACGGCCAGCGACGCGGTGTCGGCCTACTGGCTGCCCGCCGTCCTCAAGCGGCTCAGGGCGATGGAGCCGGGGATCGAGGTGGAGGTGCTGGCCTCCAACGACGTCCGCGATCTGCGCCAGCGCGAAGCCGACATCGCCATCCGGCATGTGCGACCCGATCAGCCCGAGCTGATCGCCAGGCTCGTGCGGGAAACCTCAGCCCACCTCTATGCCTCGACCGCCTACCTCGACGAGCACGGCCGGCCGGACTGCGCGGCCGATCTGTCGGACGCCGCCTTCATCGGGTTCGCGCCCGTCGAGAGGTTGCTGCAGGGCCTGACCGCGATGGGCCTGCCGCTCACCCGGCGCAATTTCCCGATCGTGACCGACAACTCGGCCGTGGTGCTGGAGACGGTGAAGCAGGGGCTCGGCATCGCGATCATGCCGAAGGAGTTCGCCGCCATCGTCCCCGGCATCGAATGCGTGCTGCCGGAATTCCGGTTTCCGCTCCCGTTCTGGCTGGTGACCCATCGCGAACTGCTGACCAGTCGCCGCATCCGCGTCGTCTTCGATCTGCTGGCCGAAGCGCTGTCTTCAAGTTCGGGCCCCGCCGGCGCCGGTTATCCGCTAGGCTGAGGCCATGAGCGTCGCCTTCACCAAGGAAGAGGACTACGAGTCGGTCGCGGCCAACCTGCCGGACCGGCCGGTGTCGTCACATCCCAACATGGTCACGCCGCAGGGCCTGGCCCTGATCGAGGCGGCGCTGGCGGAGGCCCGCGCGGCGATGACCACCGCCAAGTCCGGCGGCGATGTCAGCGCCGACCGCACGGCCATGGCCCGCGCCACACGCGACCTGCGCTACTGGTCGTCACGGCGCGGCAGCGCCCAGCTGGTCGAGGCCGGCGAGGCGGACGGCACGGTGCGGTTCGGCGAGGCGGTGACCATCGAACGCGAGGACGGCCGCCGCCAGACCTGGCGCATCGTCGGCGAGGACGAAGCCGATCCGGCGAAGGGCAGCGTGTCGTGGATCTCGCCGCTGGGCCAGGCGCTGCTCGGCAAGCGGCTCGGCGACGAGGCCGTCGTCGCCGGTCAATCAGTCGAGATCGTCGCCATCGGGTGAACGGCCCGCTATAGGGACGCCGTGACCGATCAAACCGAACTCCATGGCGTCTATGGCGCCCCGCCGCGCGAGGTGGCCGAAGCGCCCGCCGGCGCCACCCAGTTCTCGCCGCTGGTTCCCGGCGCGGGGAACCTCGAGGACCTCGCCGAGGGCGCGCTGGCCAGTCTGACCCTGCTCGCCCCGCCGGGCACGGTGGAGCGGCGCTACGCCGTGGCGCTGGGCCTCAAGGCCCTCGCCCCCGGCGGCCGGCTGACCATCGCCGCGCCCAAGGACAAGGGCGGCTCGCGGCTGAAGAAGGAGCTGGAAGCCTTCGGCTGCCTGGTCAACGAGGACTCCCGCCGGCACCACCGCATCTGTGTTGTCCGCAGGCCGGAGGCGCCGACGGGCCTGGACGACGCCATCGCCGAGGGCGCCCCGCGCTTCGTCGAGGCCGTCGACGGCTGGACCCAGCCGGGCGTGTTCAGCTGGGACCGCATCGATCCGGGCAGCGCCCTGCTGGCCAAGACCCTGCCGCCGATGGCCGGCAAGGGCGCCGACTTCGGCTGTGGCGTCGGGGTTCTGGCGAAGGCCGTGCTGGCCGCGCCGAAGGTCGAGAGCCTGTTGCTGATCGATCTCGACCGCCGGGCCATCGAGGCCGCCCGCCGTAACATCGAGGATCCCCGCGCGAGCTTCGCCTGGACCGACGTCCGCAGCGCCGGCATCGAGCCGGGCAGCCTCGACTTCGTGGTCATGAACCCGCCGTTCCACGATGGCGGGACCGAGGACAAGCAGCTGGGCCAGACCTTCATCCGCCAGGCCGCCAATACGCTGCGGCGCAGCGGCACGCTCTGGCTCGTCGCCAACCGGCACCTGCCCTACGAGCGGGTGCTGGCCGAGGTGTTCAAGGTCGTCACGCCGCGCGTCGACACCGGCGGCTACAAGATCTTCGAGGCCCGTCGGTGAGCAAGACGCCGACCCTGCGACTCGACCGGCTGCTGGCCAACCTCGGCTACGGCTCGCGGCGCGAGATGCAGGCCCTGGCGAAGAACGGCCGGGTCACCTTCGACGGCGAACCGTTCCGTGACGCCGACAAGCATGTGCCGGTGACCCGCGACCTGCCCGACCGGCTGAAGCTCGACGGCAAGCCGATCGACCCGCCGCCGGGCATCGCCCTGATGCTGCACAAGCCGCTGGGAACGACCTGTTCGCACAAGGAGGCCGGGCCGCTGGTCTATGACCTGCTGCCGACGCGCTGGCGCATGCGCGAACCGGCCATCTCGACCATCGGCCGGCTGGACAAGGAGACGTCGGGCCTGCTGCTGCTGACCGACGACGGCGCCCTGCTGCACCGGGTGATCTCGCCCAAGAGCCACGTTGCCAAGCGCTACCGCGTGACGCTCGACCGGCCCCTGCGCGGTGACGAGGAGGCGACCTTCGCCGAAGGCGGGCTGATGCTCGACGGCGAGACCAAGCCCCTGCTGCCGGCGGTGATGGAGACCCTGTCCCCGACCGAGGCGCTGCTGACGCTCAGCGAGGGCCGCTATCATCAAGTCCGGCGGATGTTCGCGGCCATGGGCAACCACGTCACGGCCCTGCACCGCGAGAGCGTCGGCGGCCTGACCCTGCCGGCCGATCTGGAAGCCGGGACTTTCCGCCTGATGACCGACGCCGACATCGCCGCCGTCTTCGCCTGACGGAACTTTCGCGCCGGCCGGAGATTACCGTCTCATGGCGCATCACCTTCAGACCTGGATCGGTTCGGCTCTCTTCGCCGCCGGCCTGTCTCTGTGCGCCGCCGCCGGACCGGCGACGGCCGCGCCCGCCGAACCCTGCAGCGGCCCCCGTCCGGTGGCCGGGGTCCACATTCGCGGTCCGGTGCTGCATGTCATCGACGGCGAGACCATCTGCGTGGCGCTCGGCTATGCGCCCGACGCGTGGATCCGCCTGCGACTGGCCGACGCGCCGGCCGCCTCGCCGATCCGCCGCGTGTCGAACCGCGCGGAGGCGGACCCGAAGCGCGTGATGATGGCCGCGGCCTTCGCGAAGATGGCGGAGTGCCGGACCGAGCTCGACGCCGACCGCCAGGTCGTCGCCGTCTGCGCGGTTGACGGCGTGCCGCTCGGCCGCGCCCTGCGCGACGGCTCGGTCATCGCGGCCGGGATGAGCTGGCGGTAGCGCGTATCGTTGATCCGCGCGGCGGACCCGCCCCGATGTTTTGAAGGCCAGTCTTGCTCCGTCGGCGGTCCTGCTCAAGGACCGCTCTGCGGCCGCGCAGCGGCGACCCCGCAGGGGTCGTCCTTGACCAGGCCCGCCGATCGGAGCGCACCATTCCATCAAGGCCAAGGGGCGACTCTCATCAGTGAGCTCCCGAATGGGTCTCTCACGCAGCCTTCGGCTTGCCCAGGGTCTTGCGCCACTTCGCCCGCAGGATCGTCGGCCGCTCTGGATAGCGCTCGTCGAGAAAGGCTGCATCAACCACCCGGTCGGTGCGGAAGCTGCGGAAGTCCCCGCGCAGCTCGCACCAGCCGATCAGCAGCCGCACCGCGTCCATGTAGCCGACGGCCACCGGCCAGATGGTCCGGTGCGTCTCGCGCGCCTGTTCGTCGCGATAGTGCAGCTGCAGCTTGAGCCCCGCGTGGATCGAGGCCCGCACCCGCGCCATGTCGAGGCCATCGGGCCGGTGCCAGTTGCTCGGCGCCGAACGGGTGCTGGGGTCGAGGATCAAAGGCCGCAGCCGCTCGGGCACCGCCGCGCTGATCTTGGCCACAAGATCGAGCGCCGCCCGCGACAGGGCCGGATCGCCCCGGCTGGCCACCCACTGGGCGCCGAGCACCGCCGCCTCGATCTCGTCGGCCGTCAGCATCAGCGGCGGCAGGTCGAAGCCGCCCTCCAGCACATAGCCCACGCCGGCCTCGCCGCGGATCGGCACCCGCTGGGCCATCAGGTCGGCGATGTCGCGATAGAGGGTCCGCTTGGAAGTCTCCAGTTCCACGGCCATGGCCTCGGCCGTCACCGGCCCGCGCCCGCGGCGCAGGATCTGGATGATCTGGAACAGGCGGTCGGCGCGTCTCATGGCGTGGGGTCTAGCGGAGGCCTGCTGACAGCATGATGGCAGCAGGCTGGCGGGAGCAACCCCGAAGATCCTCCCCGCGTCGCGGGGAGGGGGACCACGCGGAGCGTGGTGGAGGGGCGGCGCTGGCGGTGGTGGATAGCTGCGTTCTGACTCACACGTAGAACACCGGGTCTGCCCCTCAGTCAGGCTCCGCCTGACAGCTCCCCACGCGTGGGGAGCATCGTCAGATTTGCACCCCCTCATGCGCCAGCAGCCAGCGCTTGCGCTCCAGGCCCCCGCCATAGCCGGTCAGCGACCCGCCCGAGCCGATCACCCTGTGGCAGGGAATGACGATGCCCACCGGATTGGCGCCGTTGGCCAGGCCCACGGCCCGCACGGCTGTCGGCCGGCCTATGCGGCCGGCCTGCTGGCTGTAGGTGCGGGTCTCGCCAGCCGGAATTTCGGTCAGGGCCTGCCAGACCTGCCGCTGGAAATCCGTCCCGGCCACCCGCCAGGGGATGTCGGCCAGCGCCGCCATGTCGCCGGCGAAGTAGCGGTCCAGCGCCACGCGGATGGCCGGCGGCGTCTCGCCCTCGACCACCGGAACGTCGCCGTAGTGGATGGCCATCAGCCGCCGGGTGCGCGGGCTGTCGTTGTCGAAATCGAGCACCCGCAGGACATCGTCCGGGTCGACGATGATCTGCAGCGTCGCGACCGGCGTCTCCAGCCAGCTGCGGATCAGGCGGTCAGGCCGCGCGCTTCGCATCGGCGAT